>DASPKR010000525.1:0-9833 GCA_035627975.1 Pyrinomonadaceae bacterium
TTGCGCACGCCCGCGCTCAAGATAATCTTCGTACAGGCGACGCCGGCCGCGCCCACCCCGTTGACGACCACCTTCAAATCTTCCATCCGCTTGCCCGTCAGCTTGACGGCGTTAATCAGTGCGGCGAGGACGACGACGGCCGTGCCGTGCTGGTCGTCGTGGAAGACGGGGATGTCGAGTTCTTCCTTGAGGCGCTCCTCTATCTCGAAGCAGCGCGGCGCGGCGATGTCTTCGAGGTTGATGCCGCCGAAGGCGGGCGCGATGTTCTTCACCGTCCGCACGATCTCTTCCGGGTCCTTCGTCGCCAGGCAGATCGGGAAGGCGTCCACGCCCGCGAACTCTTTGAAGAGCATCGCCTTGCCTTCCATGACGGGCATGGCGGCGGCCGGGCCGATGTCGCCGAGGCCGAGCACGGCCGTGCCGTCGGTGACGACGGCCACGGTGTTGCGCTTGATGGTGAGCGTGAAAGCCTTCTCGGGGTCGCGGTGTATGGCCTCGCAGACGCGGGCGACTCCGGGCGTGTAGGCCATCGAGAGGTCTGCGCGGGTCTTCAAAGGCGCTTTGGAGACTACCTCTATCTTCCCGCCGATGTGCATGAGGAAGACGCGGTCGGAGACGTTTATGACCTCGACGCCGTCAACGCTGCGCGCGGCCTCGACGATGGCCTTGCCGTGCTCGGCAGAGCCGGCGTTGACCGTGAGGTCGCGGATGATCGAGTCGCGCCCGACGCTGACGATGTCAATGGCGCCGATGTCGCCCCCGGCCTGGCCTATGGCTGTGGTCAATTGGCCGAGCGTCCCGGCTTTGCTCGAAAGCTTCACGCGCAAGGTCAGGCTGTAGCTCGCGCTGGGCGTGTTCGGCATCGAGGTCACGGCCCGTGTTCCCTCCTCCGGCTCTCCCGCGGTCTAACTTGAAAAGGGGTTTTGCTCCGATTGGGCGCTAGAGTAGCGCCGAACGGGCGGGGGCGCAAGCACGTCGGCCCGCTCAGCCGGCCGTCGAGAGGAGGCGCGTTATCTCTTCGAGCCGCTCGTCGCCGGCGCCCGCGCGCCGGGCGAGGCGCAGCGAGACGGAGCCGAGCAGCGCGTAGGCGGCGAGCGCTTCGTCGTCGCCAGCGCGGCGGAGGGCTGCGAGGTGCTTGCGGACTGTCGAGGCGTCGCCGCGCGCGAAAGTCCCTGTGAGGGCGCGCTCGGGCGGCTGGCGCGCGAGGTTGTCGAGGGCGCTTTGCGCAAGAGGCAGGAGGACTTCGCGCGCGTGACGGCGCGTGAGCCCGCAGAGTTCGAGCAGCCCGGCGGCCAGGTCGAAGAGCGCGACGGCGTGGCCCGCGGACATGACGGCCGCGGCGTGGTAGAGCGCCTTCGCCTCGGTCGGCACTGTGAAGCTTCGGCCGCCGAGGTCGCGCACGACGCGGCGCGCGGCGCGGACGGCGCGGGCGTCCCCCTCGACGCAGTAGAAGGCCCGGCTCAGGCTCTCTGCGCCGGCCTCGGGGTGGCTCACGGCCGCGAGCGGGTGCATCGAGCCCACGGCGAAGCCGCGCTCGCGGAGGGTCGCGAGCGCCTCGGACGAGAGCGCGCCGCTCACGTGCAGCGCCACACGATTGCGCGGCCTGGCCCAGGGCAGCGCGGCGAGCCGGCCCGCGACTTCTGAGACGGCACCGTCCTGCGTCGTTATGAAGAGAAGGTCTGTCGGCGCCAGCTCGTCCAAACGTGCGAGGGAGAGCGCCGAGGCGGAGCGCGCGCCCGAGACTTCGACGGCCCTACGCGCGCTCGCCGCCCGCCGCGCGACGAGGGCGCGCACGTCGTAGCCGCGCGCGACGAGCGCGCGAGCGAGCGCAGTACCGAGCCGCCCTGCGCCCACGACAGACACGCTGGCCCGACTCCGCCGCTGCTCGGCGCGGGGAGGCTCAAGAGGGATGGGCGCGCGCGGCGCACTCCCCCCTGCCCTTTTAGCCTCAGACTTTTTCCGGCTCTCGCTCTTCGTCTTCAAACCGTTTCGCGCTTCGAGACGACCTCGATCAGCACGGGCTGCTCGGGCAGCTCGTCGAGCCACTGCTCGAAGCGAGCTCGCAGCTCCTCGCGCGTGAGCAGCCCCGCGTCGCCGTTCGGCGCCGTGACTCGCACGGGCGGCGGAGCCGCCATCCGCCCCAGCGCTCGCTCTATCAGCCGCACGTCGGCGCGCGCGAGCCGCTCGGGCAGCCGGCCCTGCGCGAACGAGGTCGAGAGCGAGCGTGCGCGCAGGCCGTCGTCGCCCTCCGAGCCTTTGCGCGCCAGCGCGTCGAGCGCGATTGCGAGGTGGCCGCCCAGCATCAGAAGCGTCCGCCTATAGACTTCGAGCCCGCGCCCGGCCATCGCCTCTAACTCGGCGGGGAGCCGTTCGAGCTCGCGCGCCGCGCCCAGGCGGAAGCGGCACGCGCACGAGGGCCGGCTCTCCAGAAGCTGCCGCACGGGCAGGTCGCAGCGGGTGGCGGCCGCGTCGCGCGCAAGCTCCTCGGCCTGCCGCCAGACCTTCGTGCTGACGACGGGCAGGCGGGAGAGCGACTCGAACTCGCGCCAGCGCTCGCCGCGCAGAAGCTCCCGGAGCCCCTCGCCCGCCCCGGCGCCCACAGTTTTATCATGCTCGGCGGCGTAATGCTCCACGTAACGCGCGCGGAACTCCTGCCAGAGCCGGTCGAAGCGCGCGCGCTGCGCGGCGTCGAGGAAGTTGTTCGCGCCGTCGGCGATGGACAGAAGCTCGCGGCGAGCGGTCTCAATCTCGCCCACGCCCGTAGGCTCGGCAGTCGCGAGGTACGCGCGCACGGCCTCGCGGAGAGCGAAGCCTTCGGCGAGCTCGGTCAGGTCTTCGAGCAGGCGGGCGCGCTCGGTGAAGGTCTCCGCCGAGTTGCGGAAGGCGTCGGCGACGCGGCCGAGGCAGTCTTCGAGGGAGAGCTGTCCGGTGACTGCCGACTCGACGGCCTCGGCGGCGCGGCCGAAGCTGCGCCGCACGGCCTCGGCCGCCTTCCAGATTCTCGTGGTCAATGCTTCGTCGGGCAGCGCGTCGAATTTAGCCGGCACGTCTCGCGCGCGCCACGCTTCGAGCCACGCGGAGAGCGCGGCCACAACGCCTTCGCGCCCGCCCGGCGCGGACAGGGGGGCGAGCGACGCATTGTCCGTCAGCAGCCGCGCCCACGCGGTCAGCTCCTCGCCACCCTGCTCGCCTTCGGCTTCGTGCGCCGCGACTGGCTCTTCAACAGCGCCGCCTTCATCTTTGACCGCGGCTGGTGAATCAGCCGCGGCGCTCTCCGTCGGCGGCTGCGCCGTCGCTTCCGCCTTTTGCGCTCCGACGACGAGCTCGCCCGCCTCTTCGGCTTTCGGCTCAGGCTCGGCCGCCGTCCCCTCCCGCGCTGCCTCGTAGGCGTCGAGCACGGGTATGCGGAAGCCGTATCGCTTCTCGCCGCCGGCCACGACGCTGCGGTAGATGCTGCCCGCGGTCGCCGCGTCGGCGAAGCTCGCGAGCGTCTCCTCTATCTGCCCCGGCGCGTCGCCCGAGCCGGCCGCCGACTCAGACATCAGGAGCGCCGAGCAGAGCTCGCCCGGCGTCGCGCCGCGGCTGTCGAGCGAGAGAACGAACAAACTCTTCAGAATCAGCCGCGCCTGGTAGCGCCGCATGACGGGCAGCTCGTTTATGCAGCGCCCGGTCAGGTAGTCGTAAGCCGAGAAGGCTTCGCGCAGGTCTTGCGAGCGGCGGAGCTCGGCCTCGGCCGCGTCGAAGACTTCGTCCAGGAGCACGAGCGATTGCGCGGGCCGCCCCGAGGCTCGCACGGCCGCGCCCGCCGCGAACGGCAGGAAGGCGAAGGTCGGCGCGAACATGCGGACGCCGGCCGCGACCTCGGCGACGAGCGGGTGGACGGGGTAGAGAGAGGCGAAGCGCGACTCGCTCCAGTTGAAGTTGCGCACGCTCGCGCGCAGGGACTGGTATATGTCGCGTATCGCCGCGCGCCCCTGCGGCTTCTTGCGCAGGACGAACTGCTCGGCGACGCGGAAGAGGTTCTCGGGGTCGAGGTAGTCTATCTGGTACGCGCCGGAGAGGGCGACGTTGACGCCGTCGGCGCCGGCTATGTCGTCGTCGAGCGCGACGGCGAGGAAGGCGTTCAGCCCCCGCGCCGTCACGGCCAGGTCGCCGAGCCAGGGGCCGTCGTCGCGCGCGACGCGCGCCGGGCGGTTGAAGGCCGTGTCAATGATTACGACGAGCGTCTCCTCGCCTGCCCGCGAGGCGGCTACGGAGAGAATCTCGGCCGGGTTTCCGACCCACTGCCCTTCGCTCCCGCCGAAGACCGAGGCGAAGCCGGCGGCCAATTCCTCGGCGAGTGTCGGGCGCGTTCCCCGCCCCACGCGCACGACGGCGTGCCGGCGCCCGGAAAGCCTCAGCGCGCTGGCGGATACGTGCGCGTCCTCGACGGTCGAGCGCAGCCGCTCCGAGCCCGCCAGCGCCCCGAAGACGGCGAGCGTGTGGCTCTTGCCCACGCCGCGCGCGCCGGCCAGGGCGAGCGCCGCCCCGCTGCCTCGCTTCAGGCCGGCCAAAACGTCCAGCCAGCGCGAGAGCAGGTCAGAGGTTACGTCCGTGAAACGGTAGGCGGCTAGCGCCCTCGCGGGGTCGTCCGAAAAATTCCCGATCTGCTCGAAAACCTGCGGCTCGACTAAGTCCTTTATCTTGTCCTGTATGCGTTTCATTCGCCCCCGGGCGGGAAGAACAGCGGCTCTCCGAGGATGAGGGAGGAGGGCATTTTGAATCTAGCACGCCGCCCGAGGCCGGCGCAACGCAGAAGTTTTTACGACGCCGCGCGGGCTTCGCTGCTATAATCCGGGAGGCTTCCCGGAACAGGCAGGACGACGACGGCCGGGGCCGGGCGCGAGGGCCGCGCGACGGCCGAGGCGGCGCAACCTATTGCCGCCAAAGGCGCATCCAAAGGTTCACGCCTTGCCGCGTAAATTTTTTGACGGTCAAACGTCCCGCCTGACTTTCGGCTGTTAGCCCGCTTCCCTGTTCGGCCGCAGGCGTTGACAAAGTTTTCGGAGGGTTTTTCGACGATGCAAACCAAATTCGCCCGCACGCTCACGGCGCTCTCGCTCGTCCTCAGCCTCTGGGTCGGCTCGCTGACGGCCGTCGCCGCGCCGCGCGCGCAGAAGGCCGGCGAGAAGCAGGAGCAGACCGCCTCCACGAAGAACAAGAAGGATAAGAAGTCGGACGACAGGGCGGCCAAGTCGGCCGCCGACCACGAGGCCGAGAAGAGGGCGGGCAAGCCGCTCTCCGAGAAGGAAGACCCGCGCATGATCGGGAAGCGCAAGCTCAACAGCGGCTTCATCGCCAGTATCAGCCGCGGCGTCGAGACCGAGGTCAAGATCGGGCGCGAGCTTGCGGCGCAGATTGACCGCGAGGCCAAGTTCATTGACGACCCCGTCATCACCGAGTACATCAACCGCGTCGGCCAGAACGTCGTGCTCCACTCCGACGCCAAAATCCCCTTCACCATCAAGGTCATTGACTCCGACGAGGTCAACGCCTTCGCCTTGCCCGGCGGCTTCTTCTACGTCAACAAGGGGCTGATTCTCGCCGCCGACAGCGAGGCCGAGGTCGCGGGCGTCATGGCGCACGAGATAGCGCACGTTACGGCCCGCCACGCGATGGAGAACCAGGCGAAGGGCATGCTTGCCGAAATCGGCCTGCTCGGCGGCTCCATATTCCTGGGCGGCCTGGGCGGCCTGCTGATTAACCAGGCGGCGCAGTTCGGCGCGCTCCTCGGCTTCATGAAGTTCAGCCGCGACGCCGAGAGCGAGGCCGACGTGCTGGGCGTCCAGTACCTCTGGGCAGCCGGCTACGACCCCGGCGCCATGTCCACGATGTTCGAGAAGCTCAACACGAAGAACAAGAAGAAGCCCGGCACCATCTCGAAGCTCTTCACTACGCACCCGCAGTCGGCCGACCGCATGGAGGCGTCGCGCGCGCTCGTCGCCCGCTTCCCCGAGCGCGAGGAGTACGTGCTCTCGACCTCGGAGTTCCAGCGCGTTAAGGCCCGCCTGCTCCGGCTCTCGAACGCCCGCGCCTCGTCGGCCGGCGACATAGCGCCGGGCGAGGACGGTGCGCCGGGCCGCCCGACGCTCAAGCGCCGGCAGCCCACGTCGGAGGACGGCTCGAACCCGGGTTCTTCGGCGCCCCCGAACGAGAAGAAGGACGACAAGCCGCAGCTCAAGAAGCGCACCGACGAGCAGAAGCCCGCGCAATCGCAGGGCGACAACCAGCCGTAACCAGGGTTTGGCGGGCGAAAACTTCGAGGCCCCCGGTCTGAAAAGGTCGGGGGCCTTTAGGCGTTTGCGGGGGCCGCGGCGCGCGGCTTGACAACAAAAGTGCCGTTTCGTATTCTACCCGTTCGCGTTTTAGACGCTTAAAATTGAGAGAGTTATCCTATGTCAACCTATTTCCCCAGCGGCGAAGGGCTCGCTGAAAATCGCAAGTGGTACGTCGTTGACGCGGCGGGCCAGACGGTCGGCCGCCTCGCCACCGAGGTCGCGCGCGTGCTGACCGGCAAGAACAAGCCGCAGTGGACGCCCTTCCTCGACACGGGCGACTGCGTCATCGTCGTCAACGCCCGCAAGGCCGTCTTCAAGGGCTCGAAGGCCGAGCAGAAGATGTACCACCACCACACGCTCTACCCCGGCGGCCTGCGCTCCATCTCGGTCAAGGATCAGTTCGAGAAGCACCCGGAGCGCGTCATCGAGCTGGCCGTCAAGGGGATGCTCCCCAAGACGAAGCTCGGCCGGGCGATGGCTAAGAAGCTCAAGGTCTATGCCGGCGCTGATCACCCGCACGCGGCGCAGCGCCCCGAGCCGCTCGCCTTAAGCGCGCGGGCCGCCGCGGCGTCGAAGTAGAACGAAAATCTAAGGAAGAGGAATCGTGGCAGACATTCAGTACTACGGGACGGGAAGGCGCAAGACCTCGACGGCGCGCGTCTATCTGAGGCCGGGCGCGGGCGACATACGCGTCAACCGCAAGACGTTCGAGGAATACTTCCCCAACCAGGCCCTCCGGATGATAATCCGCCAGCCGCTGACGCTCACCGACACGGCCAACAAGTTCGACATCATAGTCAACGTTGCCGGCGGAGGCCCCGCGGGCCAGGCCGGCGCCGTGCGCCACGGCATCACGCGCGCTCTGATGGAGTTCAACGCCGACCTCCGGCCGGCCTTGAAGGGCGCAGGGCTCGTCACGCGCGACCCGCGCCACAAGGAGCGCAAGAAGTACGGCCAGAAGGGCGCGCGCAAGCGCTTCCAGTTCTCGAAACGCTAACGGAGTGCGGCGGGCGCTCGCGGGGCTTCGGCCCTCAAGCGCCCGCCGCACTTTAATCCATTGCCGCGCGCCGATTGGTTGCCCCCTCGCAGGGGCCTTTGGGGCGCGGCGAGCACACGAAACCAATCACGCGCTGAGGAGGATTAGAGTTTGCCAGTCACCGTCACGATGAAGGAGTTGCTAGAAGCCGGCGTTCACTTCGGCCACCAGGTCAGGCGCTGGAACCCGAAGATGAAGGAGTACATCTTCGGCGAGCGCAACGGCATTAACATCATTGACCTGCAGAAGACGCAGAAGATGTTCCGCGACGCCATCGCGTTCGTCACCGGCCTGATGGGCGAAGACCGCGGCCGCGCCATCCTCTTCGTCGGCACGAAGCGGCAGGCGCAGGACGCCATACGCGAGGAGGCGGAGCGCGCCGGCCAGTTCTACATCAACCAGCGCTGGCTGGGCGGCCTCCTCACAAACTTCCAGACCGTGCAGAAGTCGATCAAGCGGCTGCGCGACCTCGAAGCGATGCAGACGGACGGCCGCTACGAGAAGCTGACGAAGAAGGAGCGTATCAAGCTCGACCGCGAACGCGAGATTTTGGAGAAGAACCTCTCCGGCATCAAGAACATGAACCGCCTGCCGGACGCGCTCTTCGTCATAGACGTGCGCAAGGAGGACATCGCCGTCAAGGAGGCCAACCGCCTCGGCATCCCCGTCATCGCCGTCGTTGACACCAACTGCTCGCCCGAAGGCATTGACTACGTCATCCCCGGCAACGACGACGCCCTGCGCGCCGTCCGCCTCTTCGCCTCGCGCATAGCCGACGCCGTCGTCGAGGGCCAGCAGATGCGCGGCAAGGGCGAGGAGGACGAGGAGGCCGCCGCAGGCCCGGCCGAAGCGCAGGAAGCGCCCGCGCCCACTTCGCGCGTCGTCACCTCGTCGGTCACGACCGAGCGCGACCCCGGCGCGCAGTCCGCGACCATGACGGGCGAGGACGTCTCCAAGCTCTCGGCCGAGATGGGCGTCTCCGTCCCCGGCAACATAGGCTTCGGCCGGACGGGCCAGCAGCCCGACAGCGTTGGCGACCACGAGCAGGTCGGCACGGGCGCGCCCGTCCGCGGCGCCACCGGCACGACGGACGCCTCGGGCAAGACGCCGCAGTCCTCGCCCGAGCAGGAGAAGGGCGCCGAGACGGTCGGCGCCGCCAAGTGAGCCGGCGAGGCTTTCAAGACTTTCAATCAGCGGCGAGCGCAGCCTCTCAGTGCGGGGAACCCGCCGGGCTGCGCATCTTTTTAAGTAAACTACCTTTTCAGGAGAAGGACATGGCGGAGATAACATCGGGGGCGGTGAAGTCGCTCAGGGAGAAGACGGGCGCGGGGATGATGGAGTGCAAGAAGGCGCTCACTGAGGCGGGCGGCGACGAGGAGAAGGCCGTCGAAATCCTGCGCAAGCGCGGCATGGCGACGGCCGGCAAGAAGGCGGGCCGCGTCGCGGCCGAGGGCGTCGTCGGCTCCTACATACACATGGGCGGGAAGGTCGGCGTGCTCGTCGAGGTCAACTGCGAGACCGACTTCGTCGCGCGAACGGACGAGTTCCAGGCCCTCGTCAAGGACATCGCGATGCACATAGCGGCGGCCGAGCCCCGCTTCGTCTCGCGCGACGAGGTGCCGGCCGACACGCTTGATAAGGAGCGCGAGATAGCCCGCGCGCAGGCCAAGAACGACCCTAAGAACGCCAGCAAGCCCGATCAGGTCATTGACAAGATAGTCGAGGGGCGCTTGAACAAGTTTTACGAGGAGGCCGTCCTGCTCGACCAGCCCTTCGTCAAAGACCCGGCGAAGACCGTCAACGAGCTCCTCACCGAGAAGATAGCCGCGACGGGCGAGCGCATCACGGTGCGCCGCTTCGCGCGCTACAAGATGGGCGAGGGCCTTCAGAAGCGCGCCGACGACTTCGGCGGCGAGGTCGCGGCGCTCGCGGGCGGCAATCAGTAGGCGATGACGAAGACTCCCGAATCAAAGGCGGCGGCCGCGCGCCCCGTGTTCCGTCGCGTGCTGCTGAAGGCGTCGGGCGAGGCGCTGATGGGCGCGCAGAAGTACGGCGTGGACGTGGGCGTGGCGCGAGCCGTGGCCGAGGAGATAAAGGCCGTCCACGCGCTCGGCGTCGAGGTCGCAATCGTCGTCGGCGGCGGCAACATCTTCCGCGGCGTCTCGGAGAGCGCGGGCGACATGGACAGGGCCGCCGCCGACTACATCGGCATGCTCGCCACCGTGATGAACGCCGTCGTCCTCCAGGATGCTTTGGAGAAGACGGGCGTCCACACGCGCGTCCTCTCGGCCATAAACATCCCGCAGGTGGCCGAGCCCTTTATACGCCGCCGCGCCGTTCGCCACCTCGAGAAGAAGCGCGTAGTCATCTTCGCCGGAGGCACCGGCAACCCGTACTTCACGACCGACTCGGCCGCGGCCCTGCGCGCCGCCGAGCTGAAGGCCGAGGTCATTCTGAAGGCGACGAAGGTGGACGGCGTA
>DASPKR010000526.1:0-3932 GCA_035627975.1 Pyrinomonadaceae bacterium
CCGGCTCGGCGGCGCACGCGGCCACGGGGCTAGCGGAGGTGAACGGGGCGCGGCTGTGGTACGAGGAGGCGGGGCGGGGGCCTGCGGTCGTCCTCCTGCACGGCGGGCTGGTGGACGCGAGGCTTTGGGACGACCAGATGCTGCCCCTGTCGAGGCGCTACCGGGCGGTGCGCTACGACCTCCGCGGCTACGGCAAATCGTCGGCCCCGACGGAGAGCTTCTCGCACGTCGAAGACCTCCGGGCGCTGCTCGACTTCCTGAAGATTGACAGGGCGACCCTCGTCGGGCTCTCGCTCGGCGGCATCGTGGCCGCGGACTTCGCGCTCGAGCACCCGGAGAGGGTGGAGCGACTGGTGCTCGTCGGCCCGGGCCTTCGCGGCGACATGCAGCCGCCGGACAAGGCAATGGAGGAGGTCTGGAAGGCCATCCAGGACCGCGACGACGGGAAGGTGGTCGCGGCCTACATGGGCAGCCCGCTCTACGCGGCCGTGCGCGCGGGGACCACAGCGCGCGCCCGCCTGGAACGGATGCTGACTGACAACCTCGACGGCCTCGAGACTCTCCGGCCCGGCTTCATCAAGTACCCCGAGCCTGCGACGGCCGAACGCCTCGGCGACGTGCGCGCGCCGACGCTCGTCGTCATAGGCGACCGCGACGGCCGCAACCTCCTCAACATCGCCGACACGCTCGCGGCGAAAATTCCCGGCGCGCGCAAGGCCGTCATACGCGGGGCGAGCCACCACCCGCCCGTCGAGACGCCGAAGGAGTTCAACCGCATCCTGCTCGGCTTCCTGCGCGAGCCCTTGCCGGCCGGAAAATAGCCGCTGCGTCTGCGGCACCTCTATGGCTTCGATTTTCACGCACGCGTTCGTGGCCGTCGCGGCGGGGAGGGTTTACGCGGCGGGAGAGGCGCCGGCGCGCTTCTGGCTGCTGTCGGCGGCGTGCGCCGTCGCGCCTGACGCGGACGTTGCGGCCTTCGCCTTCGGCGTCCCCTACGGCTCGACGTTCGGCCACCGCGGCTTCACTCACTCGCTCGCGTTCGCGCTGCTGCTCGGCTTCGCCGTCGTGGCGCTCTTCTTCCGCGGGGCGGGGTTTAAGACTAGGTGGTCGCTCATTGCATACTTCTCCGCCGTCACGGCCTCGCACGCCGTGCTCGACGCGCTCACCAACGGCGGGCTCGGCGTCGCCTTCTTCTCGCCCTTCTCGAACGAACGCTACTTCTTCCCCTTCCGCCCCGTCGTGGTCTCGCCCATCGGCGTCGCCAGCTTCTTCAGCGACTGGGGCGTGGCCGTCATCAAGAGCGAGTTGGTCTGGGTCTGCGGCCCTGCGGCGCTCGCCGCCATCGCCGTGTTACTCTTCCGGCAGAGGGCGGCGCGGCGCGACGAGAAGGCATGAGACTGATCTTCATATTCTCGCCCGTCGGGGGGCGCGAGAGCCTCCGCATAGACAACACCCGTCTGGCACCTGCCGAGGCAGCGCGCCGCATCGCCGAGCACTACGGGCTGGCGGGCGGCGGCCGTTAGACGGTTTTCATCTTCCCGCGCATGCAGGAGAAGAGCCTGAACATAAAGGGCGTGGAGTGGCGCTACCTCGCGGGCGGGCGTGGCGGGCAGGCGCTGCTCATGTTCCACGGCGCGGCGGGCGGCGCGGAGACGATGCAGGGGCTCGCCGAGCACTTCGCCGACGAGTACCGGACAATCGCGCCGACGGTCGCCGACGTGTCGCGCCTGGACGAAGTGTGCGACGCGGCGAGCGCCATTCTCGACAGGGAGCACGTCGGACGCGCCGTCGTCTTCGGCGGCTCGTTCGGCGGCATGCTCGCGCAGGCGTTCCTGCGCAGGCGCTGGCGGCAGGTCGAGCACCTCGTCTTGCTGAGCACCGGCGCGCCGAACCGCGCCCTCGGCGCGCGGACTGAGAGGATGACGCGCCTCTTCAGGCTGATGCCCTTCCCCCTCCTGCGCGGGCTGATGAAGTTGGAGGTTACGCGCGGCCTCGGCGCCCGCGCGCCCGCCGAGCAGGCCGAGCGCGTCGCCGAGTTCAGGCGGCGCCTTGAAGACTACTTCGACCGGCGGCTGACGAAAGAGACGCTGCTCGCGCGCGTCGCGCTCGGCGTTGACTTCAACACGAACGAGTCTTACGCGCCCGGCGACTGCCCCGAATGGCGCGGCCGCACTCTCATCATCGAGTCGGACGACGACCCTATGGTCTCGGCCGAAGACCGTCGGCGGCTGCGCGACACCTACCCCGGCGCGCTCGTCTGCACCTTCGCGGGCGCCGGCCACCTGATACCGCTCCTGCGCCTCGAAGAGCTTGTCGAAGTCGTCAAGGCGTTCCTGAAAGAAGATTACAAGCCGCCGTCGGTCGTAGAGCACTGCCCCGTGATTTAATCGAGAGGTCGGAGTGAAAAGATGAAGAGCGATAAGAGTTCGGAGAAGGCCCCGCGGGAGTCGCGGCGCAGGTTCACGAAGGCTGCGCTGGCCGCCCTAGCCGCCGCGCCCGCGGGTCTCGCCGCCGCGCAGACGCCGACGCCCTCACCGCCCGAGTCGAAGGCGCCGCCCAACCCGCAGCCGACCCCCGCGCCGCAGGCCCAGGCGCAGCAGCCAGAGACGACGCCTGTGGGCGAGGCTTACGCGGAGGTCGCGCGGGCGCGCTTCGGCAAGCAGCTCTCGCCCGAAGAGCTCGCGCGCGTCAAGCGCGACCTCGAAGGCAACGTCCGCGCCGCCGACCGCCTGCGCGCGCACAAGCTACAGAACTCCGACGAGCCCGACTTCGTCTTCGGCGCATAACGGGGGCACGACATGCTCACAGACGAACAACTCTTCGCGCCCGTCTCGGAACTTGCGGCGCACGTCCGCGCCCGCCGCGTCTCGCCCGTCGAGCTGGCCGAAGGCTACCTCAAGCGTTTGGAGACGGTAGGCCGCCGGCTCGGCGCCGTCGCGACCGTGATGCGCGAGACCGGCCTGCGCGAGGCGCGCGAGGCCGAGCGCGAGATTCGCCGAGGCCGATACCGCGGCCCGCTCCACGGCATACCCTACGGCGTCAAAGACCTCCTCGCCACGCGCGAGGCGCCGACAACGTGGGGCGCCGCGCCCTTCCGCGACCAGCGCTTCGACTTCGACGCGACCGTAGTCCGCCGACTGCGTGAGGCCGGCGCCGTCCTCATAGCAAAGCTCTCGATGATAGAGCTCGCCGGGGGCATGGGCTACAACCAGGCCCACGCCTCGCTACAGGGCCCGTGCCGCACGCCGTGGAACGAAGGGTTCTGGAGCGGCGGGTCGTCTTCGGGGCCGGGCTCGGCCGTCGCCTCCGCTTGCGTCGGCTTCGCGATAGGCTCCGAGACTTCGGGTTCCATCATCACGCCCGCTGCCTTCTGCGGCGTCACGGGCCTGCGGCCGACCTACGGCGCCGTCTCGCGCCACGGCGCGATGGCCCTGTGCTGGACGCTCGACAAGCTCGGCCCCATGTGCCGCTCGGCGCGCGACTGCGGCCTCGTGCTCGCCGCCATCGCCGGCCGCGACCCGGCCGACCCCACTTCGCGCCCGCACGAATTCCTGCCGCGCTACTCTAATGACGGCAAACCGCTGGGCGCCGGCCGTCGCGCGAGGCGCTTGCGAGTCGGCGTGATGAAGGACTCTTACGAGAAGGCGCAGGACGAGGTGCGAAAGAACTTCCTCGCCTCGCTCGGCGTGCTGCGCGCGTTCGCGGAAGTCGAGATGGACGTGCCGCTCCCTGACTTCCCCTACGGCCCCGCCGTCGGGACGATTGTTGACGCCGAGGGAGCGAGCGCCTTTCGCGACCTCATCGAGTCGGGGCGCGTGAAGGAGCTCGCATCGCCCGAGGGCCGCGTCGGCGGCTACTCCGCCTCGCTCGTCACGGCCGTTGACTACCTGCACGCGATGCGCCTGCGCGCGCCCATGCGCCGCGCATGGGCC
>DASPKR010000527.1:0-6590 GCA_035627975.1 Pyrinomonadaceae bacterium
CTACAGCCACCCGCAGAGGCAGTTCCCCTTTTACTCTTCGGCGGCTGTGATAGACGCGCGCGTGACGGTGGGCGGGCGCGACAAGATCGTGCACCAGCTCGACGCGTACACGGGCCGCGAGCTGTGGGCGTTCCCGACGCAGGCGCGCGTCGAGTCGTCGCCGGCCGTGGCGGGCGGCCGCGTCTTCGTCGGCTCGAACGACGGCAGGCTCTACGTCTTAGAGTTTTACTCGGGCAGGAAGGTCGCTGAGTTCAACGCCGGCTCGCCCATCTCGGCCTCTCCGGCCGTCGCGTCGGGGCGCGTCGTCGTCGGCGCGCAGGACGGCAAGCTCTACTGCTTCGGATAAAAATTAGCCACATAGGCAGAGGGAAAAGAAAGAAGGCAGAAGGCAGTCGGGAAGATTTCTCCGGCTGCCTTCTGCCTTCTTCTCTGTGCCTCCGTGGCTAACTCTTCTTGACGAAGACGCGTTTGTTGTTGAAGGCGTTGCCGCCGCGCTCGGTGATGATCTCGATGGAGATGGTACCGTCGGGCCAGGCGACCCACTTGCGTGCGACGAGGGTGGTCTCAGGCCCCTGCGGGGTCGGGTTGATTATCTCCTCCTCGACGAGGAAACCGCGGTCGTTAGCCATCCAGCGCGCGGTGCGCTTGCCCTTCGGCGCGGGGGCGTCCGGGGGGGCGTTGGGCGGGCGCTGAGGCGTGAACTCGGCCTCCTTGCCGTCGAGCGTGTAGGAGTCCTTGACGACGCGCTCGCCCTGCGGCGTGACAATCTTCGTCTCGACGCTCACGCGGTCGCCTTCGTGCGCGACCGTCATCGTCTGCCTCATGTCCTGCGGGACGCTGTGGCTCTTGCTCTGGTCTAGCTCCCAGGTGCCTGTGAAGTTCGGGCGCGCGAGCGCGAAGACGGCAGCGGCGGCGGCGGCGGCGAGCGCCGCGCACGCTAGAGAGAGAAGGGGGATTCTGTGCCTCATCCTTTGAGCCTCCTGCGGTTTTAAGTTCGTGCCGCGGGGAAATATCTTTCGAGCGTCGCGGCGCCGGGCTTCCTCGTGAGCGACGAGACGACGAACATAAGCAGCGCCGACACCAAGACCATCGGCACGACCGGCATGAAGCCGAAGACGCTCGTCCCCGAGGGCGTGCGCGCGAGCACCTCAGTCCCGCCTATTGACCAGAAGACCGTCGTGGAGCCCGGCCCCGGCGCGGGCGCCGGCACGGTCTGCTGGAAGGCGGCGACCGCCGCGACCGCCGCGGCGACCCAAATGGCCGAGGCGAGCGCGCCCCACTTCGTGCTGCCGCGCCAGAAGACGGCCGCGACCATCAGCGGCGAGAGCGCCGCGAAGCCCGAGAACGCGTACTGTATCGCTATCTCGAAGATGGTCTCGGGCGCGCGCAGCGCGACGACGTATGCGGCAATCGTCAGAATGATGACGAAAGCGCGGCCCATCTGAACCTGCACGGCCTCACCGTACCTCCGCTTGCCGCCGTAGAAGGCGAACACGTCCTCCGTGAACATCGTCGAGAGCGCGAGTATCTGCGAGTCCGAAGCCATGACGGCGGCCATGATGCCCGCGCCGAGTATGCCGGCGAGCCAGAGCGGGGCGTAACGGTGGAGCAGAAGGAGTATCACGTCGTCGCCCGCGGCCTGCTCGCGCAGCTCGTCGCGCTGCGCCGGCTCCATCGCCTTGCCCTGGGTGGCGAGCACCCGTCGGGCCTCCTGCTTGGCTCGTATCTGCGGCACGTCCTGCACACGGTTCGCCATCACGCCCAAAAAGACGCACGGCAGCCAGATGAGCAGTATGCAGAGCGGGTAGAAGATGACGGTCTTCTTGAAGTTCGCCATCCGCTTGGCCGTCAGGCAGAAGATGAGTATGTGCGGGAAGGCTATGGCCGAGAGCGGTATGAAGGTGTAGCTGAAGAAGTAGTAGGGCGATATGCGCTCGCGCGTAAGGAGCCACGATGTCGCCTGGCTCGCGCCGAGCGCCTCGGCCGACGCGCGGAAGCCCCCCATGCCGGCGCCGATGACGCCGATGGCGATCAGCCCGAAGACGAGGAAGAGGAGCGTCTGGAACGTGTTGACCCACGCCGTGCCGCGCATGCCGCCGAAGAAGACGTAGGTCATCACGACCATAGCGACTACAGCGCCGCCGAACCAGTAAGGCACGGCCCCGCCCGAGATGGCCGAAAGGGTGGTGCCTCCTCCCATGATGCCGATGATGATGTATGGGACGAGCAGCACGGCCTGGACGGCGAAGATGACGGTGCCGATGTGCGCGCACTCCCAGCGGTCGCGGAACATCTGCACGGGCGTGATGAAGCCGTACTTCTTCCCAAGCGCCCAGACGCGCGTGCCGATGAGGAAGATAGTGAGCGGGATGACGAGCCCCGAGGAGGAGGCCATCAGCCCGTAAGTGACTATGCCGTTCGTGAAGGCGTGGCCCGAGGATCCGAGAATCGCCACGGCAGTCATGTTCGTCCCGAACAGGGACATCAAAAAGACGAAGGTGCCGAACGAGCGGTTGGCCAGGAAGTAGTCCTCGGCCTTGTGGCTCTTCGTGCGCCTGAAGGCGAAGACGCCTATGTAGACTACCGCGGCGAGATAGACGAAGACGAAGGCGGCCGGTATCAACGCTCGTCACCCCCTTCGCGCTCGCGCGCCTCGACCTCGGCCTCTACGTGGGCGGGCCACGCGTGGCGCACGAGCGCCCACATTAGGAGCGACGCCGCCACCGAGAAGCAGCCGTGGTAGAAGAGCCCGACGGGGATGACGCCGAAGACGAGCGTGCGGTCGCGCCAGAACCAGACGTCCTGGTGGAGCGCGTACAGGGCGGCGACGGCCAGGACGAGCAGTGTGCGTTTCATCGGGGCGTATTATCCTCCGGAATCCGGCCGGGCTGTTGTAAAAAGGCTGTAAAAACGGCGGCGGCGCAGTATAAGCTAAATAGCGGTAGGGAGCGAGAGCGGCGCTCTACACGAGCGATGCCCCGCCCAGCCAACTAATCAGCCCCGGCCCGAATCAAAAACCGTTTGGCCGCGTCAGGCTAATCATCCCGGGCGGCGGCGTCGCAGGCAAATATTTAGCGCGGCCAGCCGTATTTCTCGACCCTGACACGGCACTGTTAACTCTGTAACGGCCCACAGCGGAGGCCGCCGACTCGTCCGAGACGCGCCGGATGAACTCCCGTCCGCCGTCTCACGCACCTTTACCATTCAAAGAGCCGGCACGAACGTCAGGCTAATTCAGTCCCGTTCTCCGCGCCCGCTCTGCGCCGGGGACAGCTCTGCCGGGGAGAAGAACGGGGCAGAGCCCCACAGAACACACAGGGAAAGGAACACAATCTTGAAGCCCACGAAGCAATCACTGTCGCAGCTCAGGAAGCGCGCGTTTCTGACTCTGTTGCTGGCGAGCCTGGCGGCCGTGGCGGCCCCGCTCGGCGGCGTCGGGGGGTGGTTTTCGGCCTCGGCCGCTACCACCTTCACCGTCAATTCAACCGGCGACGGCGGGGACGCTAACCTCGGCGACGGCCTCTGCAACGACGGCGCGGGCAACTGCACCCTGCGCGCCGCCATCCAGCAGGCCAACGCCCTCGGCGGGGCCGACACGATTCAGTTCTCCGTCACCGGCACCATCAACCTGACGGGCCCGCTGCCCGACCTCTCCACCGACATGACCATCACGGGGCCGGGCTCGGGCCTGCTGACGGTGCGGCGCGACACGGGGGGCGACTACCGCGTGCTCACCGTCGGCATCCCGAACACCTCTGGCGTGACGGTCTCGATCTCGGGGCTGACCGTAACCAACGGTAAGACGCGGGACGGCGCCAACTCTAACGTCGGCTCGGCCGATAACGGTCAGGTCGGCGGCGGCGTCCTGAACTACAGCACGCTTACCATGACGGACGTCGCCGTGACCGGCAACCGCACGGGCGCGGGCGGCTCGAGCCCCGTCTTCGGCGGCGAGGGCGGCGACGGCGGCGGCATCTTCAACGCCGGCACCTTGACGCTGACGAACTGCTCGGTCAACGGGAACTTCACGGGGAACGGCGGCGAGGGCAACAACGGCGGCGGTAACGGCGGCGACGGCGGCGGCATCCTCAACGCGAACCTGTTGACGATGACCGGCGGCACCGTCAGCAACAACACCACCGGCACCGCAGGCCCGACCGTCGGCATCGGGCGCACGGGCGGCCGCGGCGGCGGCATCTTCAGCGCGGCGGTCGTTAACCTGACCGGCGTCAGCGTCAGCAACAACACGACCGGCGGCGGCAGCCCCGGCGCCAACGCCTTCGGCGGCCACGGCGGCGGCCTCTACCTCGACGGCGGCTCGGCGACGATGACGAACTGCATCGTCAGCGGCAACACAACCGGCCTGAGCCCCGCGGGGACGAACGGCTACGGCGGGGGCATCGAGAACTCGGCCGCCCTCGTCATTCGCAACAGCACCATCAGCGGGAACACGGGCAACGCCGCCGGGGCCATCCTCAACCGCCTGGCGCTCAACATGGTGAACTCGACCGTCAGCGGCAACCTCCTCAACGGGAGCGGCGCGGCCATCGCCAGCAGCGACTCCTTCTCCAGCCTGCGCCTGACGAACAGCACGATTGCCTTCAACGCCGGCCAGGGCCTGCACGGCAACACGGGCTCCGGCTTCATCCGCAACACCATCATCGCACGCAACGCGGGCGGGGTCGGCCACGACGCGTTCGGCACCTTCAACTCGCAGGGGAACAACATCGTCGGCGTTGCCGACGGCAGCGAGGGCTTCACGGCCGCCGGCGACCAGACGGGCACCTCGGCCGCGCCCCTCGACCCGAAGCTTGGCCCGCTCGCCTCGAACGGCGGCCCGACGCTCACGCACGCCCTGCTCGCGGGCAGCCCCGCGCTCGACGCCGGCAACAACGCGCTCGCCCTCGACCCGTCCGGCAGCGCGCTCACGACCGACCAGCGCGGCCCCGGCTTCCCCCGCGTCGTTGATTCTGAAGACGCGGGCACCGTCGCCACCGTGGACATCGGCGCATACGAGAAGCAGGGCTCCGACGGGGCGGTCAACAACCCGCCGACCTTCACGAAAGGCCCCGACCAGACGGTCGCCGAAGACTCCGGCCCGCAGACCGTGACCGGCTGGGCCACGGGCATCAGCGCGGGGGCGGGCGACACCGGCCAGACCGTCACCTTCATCGTCACGGGTAACACCAACCCCGGCCTCTTCTCGGCCGGGCCCGCCGTCAGCCCCGACGGCACGCTGACCTACACGCCCGCGCCGGACGCCAACGGCAGCGCGACTATCACAATCATCCTTAAGGACGACGGCGGGACGGCCAACGGCGGCCAGGACACCTCGGCCCCGCAGTCCTTCGTCATCACCGTCACGCCCGTTGACGACCCGGCGGGCGGCAGCTTCGAGTTTGCGCAGGCCTCGTTCTCCGTGGCCGAGGGCGGCGGCGGCATTACGATTCTGGTCAGGCGCACCGGCGTCACGACCGGCGCCGCGTCAGTGGGCTACCTGACTGACGACGGCGCGGACAACAGCACGTCCACGCCCTGCTCGTCCACGGGCGGCATGGCGCTTTCGCGCTGCGACTTCACGCTCGCCGTCGGCCGGCTCGACTTCGCCGCCGGCGAGACCGAGAAGACGTTCGAGGTCTTAATCACCGACGACTCCTACATCGAGGGGACGGAGAGCCTCACGCTCCGGCTCGAAGCCCCGGCAGGCGGGGCGGCGCTGGGGTCGCAGGCCACAGCCACGTTGCAGATTACGGACGACGCGCAGGAGTCTTCGGGCAACCCGATAGACAACTCCGAGGACTTCGTGCGCCAGCACTACCACGACTTCCTCAACCGCCAGCCGGACGCGGGCGGCCTAGCCTTCTGGGTGAACGGCATCGAGTCCTGCGGCGCCGACCAGCAGTGCCGTCAGGTCAAGCGCACCGACACGTCGGCGGCCTTCTTCCTCTCGATAGAGTTCCAGGAGACGGGCTACCTCGTCTACCGGACTTACAAGGCGGCCTTCGGCAACCTGCCGAGCGCGCCCGTCCCCGTCCGCCTCCGGGAGTTCCTCGCCGACACCCGCCAGATAGGCGAGGGCGTGATAGTCGGCACGCCGGGCTGGCCCGAGAAGCTCGAGGCCAACAAGGACGCCTACATGCTGGAGTTCGTGCAGCGGCCCGAGTTCTTGGCGGCCTACCCGAGCACGATGACGCCGGCGCAGTTCGTCGACGCCCTGAACGCGAACGCCGGGGGCGCCCTCTCGCAGGAGGAGCGCGACCAGCAGGTGGCGGCGCTTTCGGCCGACAACACGGCGCAGGGCCGCGCCGACGTGCTCAGGGCGGTGGCCGAGGACGAGCAGCTACGGCAGGCCGAGTTCAACAAGGCGTTCGTGCTGATGCAGTACTTCGGGTACCTGAGGAGGAACCCGAACGACGCGCCCGACACGGGCTTCGGCGGCTACAACTTCTGGCTCGGCAAGCTGGAGGAGTTCGGCGGCGACTGGCGCCGCGCCGAGATGGTCAGAGCCTTCATCGAGTCCATCGAGTACCGCCGGAGGTTCGCGCCGTAGGGGCGGCCGCGGCGGCACAGCCAGAGGTTAATTCAGAGGG
>DASPKR010000528.1:0-7036 GCA_035627975.1 Pyrinomonadaceae bacterium
CGCGGGCGCGAACGCGCGCGCGATAACACGGTGCGCGCGCCGCAGCGTCGCCTTCAGCCCGTCGCGCGCAGTCGAGAGCCAGAGGTGCGCTGCCGCGAGCGGGAGCGCGAAGCCGAGGAGCAGGAGCCTCAGAGTCGAGACGAGCACGTCCTGCCAGTAGAGCGGCCTTCCGGCGCGCACGTCAGGCCCCGCCGCGGCCGCGCGCGCGGCAGCCGCCGACGTGTCCGGCGCCGGAAGCCACGTTTGCAGCTTCCCTATCAGGTAGATGAAGAGCACGCCGAGCGCTATGAGCGGGAGGCTCACGAGCAGGATTTTACCGAAGTCACTGAGCGCGCGGCGCATGAGCGTGGCCGCCGTCGCCCCCTCGCCCACGGCCGCGTGCGCGATGAGCGACTGCAGGAGGAAGAAGAGCAGGGGGACGACGACGGCCGCGGTGGCAGAAATGACAAGCTGCCCCGCGGTCGCCACGCCCGTCGCGAAGAAGAGGTAGGCGCAGGCGAGCGCGAGGAGGTATAGCAGGCTAAGGAGGGTGAGCGCCGCCTTGCCGCGGAAGAGTGAGCGCGCCGCGCCGCCCAGGTCGTTGAAAGCGTTCTTAATCATCGTCGCCCCTAGCCTCACTTGTCGAGAATGTTGAGCGCGCCGTTCGCGGAGTTGGCGCGCGTGTCGGGCTGGTACATCAACTCCGCGCGCGCCGGCGCCGCGCGGAACTGCCCCGGCACCTGCACGCGCATCGCGTACTGGAAAGTGGCCGAGCCGTCGAAGTAGTCGAGGAAGAGCACCGAGCGGTTGTCGCGGAACTCGCGCGCGCTGTACCAGTCGCTCCAGTCCTTCTCCGCGTGGCCGAGCTCTATGCCGCTCACCTCCGACACCTGTTCGCAGCCGGCCGGTATCGGGTCTTCGACCATCAGGTAGCGGGCGCGCTCGCCCTCAAGGCGCAGGCGCGAGACGATTATGTCGCCCGAGCGCACGTCGGCCGAGAGCGGCTCGGTCTTCCAGCCGAGCGTGCCGTCGTCCTTCTCCGTAAGGCTCAGGCGCAAATACTCGCGCGTGAGCTTGAGCGCCGGGACACCGGCCGCGGGCGTCTGCTCGTCGTTCGTGTGGTGCGTGAGCGACGTAGAGAGGTAGAGCATCCCGCGCCCGCGCTTGACGAAGCGCACTTCGCTCGACTGGCCGACCTCGCCGCCGCGCCGCTGTAGCGTAAAGACCTGCGCCGAGGCGGCCTCGGCCGCAGTCATCTGTTTGGCTAGAACCTGCGTGCCGTTGACGTAGATTTCGAGCGAGTAGTCGGGGTTCAACTCTCGGCTGACCTTGAGGTAGTCAATCAGGCCGTAGATGGCGAAGGCTGTCTCCTTCGTCGAGAGCCAGTGGTGGCCGAAGCGCCGGCTTCGGACGAGCCAGCGCGCCGCGCGCGGCAGGACTTCGCTCCCGGGGAGCGTGCGCGCGAGCGCCTTGACGGAGAGCGCCGTGGCCTCGACCGACTCCCAGTTGGCCTCGCCGCCCCCGCCCCTGGCCGAGCGCTCGATCTCCGCGGCCGCTCCTTGCGCGCGCCGGTCGCCCCGCGCGTGCAGAGCGAGCGCGAGCAGGGCGCGGCCGTAGTGCGACAGACGCGCGCGCGCGCCGAAGAGTTTGTCGAGGAAGCGCGTCTCGCGGTCGCCGCTCGCCGCGAGCGAGTAGGCCATGTAGGCGTAATCGTCCGAGACGGAGCCTGCCTCGTCAGCGCCCGCGAGCATCTCGCGCAGGCGGTTGCGGCCGCGCTCCAGCCTCGCCTCGTCAACCTCGTAGCCGGCCGCGCGCGCGAGCACCAGCCCGTCCACGACGTATGCGGTCATCCACGGATTGGTCTGGTCGTCCTTCCACCAGCCCCAGCCGCCGTCGTCGTGCTGGAAGGCGTAAAGCCTTCGCAGGCCGCGCCGCGCCTTCCGGCCTACGTCGTTCGACCCGCTCACCCTCGCCGACTCGACCGTGCGGAGCGCTTCGGTGACGATGACGTTCGGCAGGAAGCTCGACATCGTCTGCTCGGTGCAGCCGTAGGGGTAAGAGGTCAGGTAGTCGAGCGCGCCGAAGAGCGCGCCGGCAATCGAGGGCGTGGCCTCGACGCGCAGCACGCGCGCGTTCGGGTCGGCGTTCGCCGGGAGCGTCAGCGTCACGGTCTTGTCGGCCTCCTCCTCCGCAAAGGCGAACGAGTCGGCGCGCGTATTCTTAAGGCCCTTCGGCACGACGGGTATTCCCATCTCCAGGGCGTCTGATTGCGCGGCGTCGCCCGTCAGAGCCTTGGCGATGACCTTAAGCTCGCCCGAGGCGGGCGCGCGCACGCGCCAGTTGACGCGGTGCTCGCCGAGGCTCGGGATTGTGGCCGTCTGCTGCGCCGGGTCGAGGAGCTCGGCGCCCGCTACCTCGACGGAGATGCGTGTGACCTTCTCCGACTTCGTGTAGTTGTGGGCGATGCCGGAGAGCGTGACGATGTCGCCCGCGGTGAGGAAGCGCGGCATGGCGAGGCGGAGTATTAAGTCCTTGCGCTCGACTACGCGCGAGACGGCGACGCCCACCTTCGTGTCGGCTGTGACGGCGCGCGCGGTCGCGCGCCACGTCGTCAGGTTGTCGGGGAGCTCGACCTTCACGGTCGCCTTGCCGTCGGCGCCCGCCACGACGTTGGGCTGCCAGTAGGCCGTGTCCTTGAAGATTTTCCGCACGAGCGGGTTCGCGAGGTCGGCCTCGTTCTTCATGTCGGCGAGCTGGCGCGCGCGCTTGCCCCGCGCGAGCTGAACGACCTTCTGGCCGGCGTAGCCGGAGAAGTAGTAGTCAACGGAGAAGCCCATCTGCACACTGCTGCCGTATGTGCGGCCGTAGAAAGCGCGGCGTATGTCTTCGACGCCCTCGGGCGCTATCTGGTAGATGGACTCGTCCACGACGCCGAAGGAGATTTCGGCGCCCGCGGCAGGGCTCCCGTCGCCGTTGCGGGCGAGCAGGGTGTACGAGGCCGTCTCGCGCGGGCGGAACTCCTTCTTGTTCGGGATGATTTGGAGGTCTAAAAGCTTGTCGCGCGCGGGAACCGAGAGCGAGACCGTCTCGGAGTAGAGGTCGCTGTTGCGGACGTACGTGACGTTGAGGAAGACGTTGGGCGCGTAGCGCGCCTCGACAGGCACTTCGATGACGACGGCGCGGCCGGGCGCGCCCATGCGGCGCGTCGTGAGTATGCCGGTCATCTCGGTCGTGACGAGCAGGTGCGCCTTGTCCGTGGGCAGGAGCGCCAGAACCTTCGCCGTCTCGCCGACGCGGTACGACTTCTTGTCGGGGACGAGCTTGATGACGCCCTCGCCCTGATAGGACACGTCGGAGAACTGGCCCTCGCGGTCGGTGGCCCAGATGTAGCCGGCCTCCGTCTGCACGGGGCGGCCCGCCTCCTCGACTGAGGTCTTTATGAGGATGCTGCCGCCGGCCGGCACCGCGTACTCATAGACGGCCTCGCCCTGCTCGTTCGTCTGCACGCCGGCGCGGTGCAGCTCGCGCTCGCGCGTCTCGTAGTCCGGGTACTCGTAGCCCTCAGAGTCGCGCTTGATGACCTTCTCCCAGCGGCGCTCGTAGAAGGTGAGCCCGACGTTGGTCTGCACGGGGCGGCCCTCGCGGTCGCGCGCCGTGACGTTTATGCGGGCCGGCTCGCCCTGGTAATAGACGTAGCGCTCGGGGCCGGCGTATGCGACCGTGAAGCTGCGCACGCCCGTGAAGCTCGTCGAGCCCTGTAGGGAGCGGCGAGCGGCGTCGGTCACCTCCGCGTCGAGGCGGTAGGTGTAGTCCCACGTCTCCTTCTCGCCCGCCTGCGGGACTGTGAACTCTACGTCGAGGCGGCCCGAGGCGTCGAGGCGGCCCTCGCCTTCGAGCATCATCTGCTCGTCGTAGCCGTAGCCGTAGCCGCCCCCGCCCTCCTCGGCCGTCGGGTCTTCGCCGAACTCGTCCTGCTCCGAGTCGCCGCCCTCGCCCCACCAGCCGTAGTCGCGCGAGCGATAGACGTAATACTTGACGGCGGCGCGCGCAACCGGCGAGCCGAAGTAGTAGTTGGCCGTGACGGTGAACTTAGTACGCTCGCCCGTGCGCACGTAAGCCTGCGGGGTGGTGACTTTCACCTTGTACTCTGGCTTCTTGTACTCCTGAACGTCGAAGTAGCCGCTCGCCGAGGCGTCGTCGAGCTGCGCGTTGATGTTGTAGGAGCCGAGCGCAGACTCCTCCGGCAGGTCGAACTCGCCGCTGAAGGTGCCGCGAGAGGAGAGCGCGAGCTCGCCCTGATAGACGCTGCTGCCGTCCGGGGCATCGACCGTGACGGAGACGGTTCGGCCAGCAGGGAGCCTGTAGCCGCCCTCGGTGCGCTCGCGCATGATGCCCTTGAAATAGACCTTCTGCTCGGGGCGATAGACGGGGCGGTCGGTGTAGAGGTAACTCTTGAGGCTCTCGGCCCCGCCCTCCTCGCCCTCGCCGCCGAAGTAGTACGAGTCTAAATCCGAGATGGCGAAGTTATCGCCCTGCGTCGCCATGACAAGGTAGGAGTTGTCAACGGGCTCTTCAATCGGCTGCTCCCCCTCCGCGGCGGCCCCGCCCTCCTCTTCCGCCTCCGCGGCCTCTTCGGCGGCGCGGCGCTTCTCCTCCTCCTTCTTCCTGTCAACCACCTTCAGGCTGAGGAGCCCCTGCCCGTCGGTCACGCCCGAGACGACGGGCTGCTTGGCGCGCAGGACTTCGACGCGCACGCCCTCGCGCGGCGCGCCGCTCTTGCGCTCGACCGCATAGACGAGCATCGAGCCGTCGGGCGAGGTCTTTTGCACGGTCGCGATGTCCGTGACGATGGTCACGCCGAAGGCGCGCAGGTCACCGTTTACCGCCTCGATGAGATAGACGCCCGGCTCGCGCCTGCCCAGGGAGATCATGCGGCGGTCGTAAACGTCTTCGAGCGGCGGCAGCTTCTCGCGCCAACTGCTGACCATCTGGTCGGGGTTGAGGAGTGGGACGCGCGCGTAGTCGGCTACGTTTAAGGGCGTGCGGTTGCTAGTGTCGTCTTCGTCCGAGGCGCGGAACTTCTGGTTGAAGCCCTTGCGCGACTGGCTCTGCAACTGCGCGCGGACGTAGCCTTTAATCGCGCCGTAAACCACGCTCTTGAACTGCCGGAGCTTCTCAAGGAAGGTCGGCTTGCGCTCGATCTGCTTGCCTACGGCGGCCTCCTCGTCCTCGCCGACGCGGTGCGGGTCGTCGAGCTGTCGGAAGAACTGCACGGGGTCTTTCACCTTATAGACGCGGAAGTCGAGGTCTTTGACCCCGCGGTAGTTGACGAAGACGCGCGCGCGGTCGGTGGTCGCGTAGGTGCGGCTGGTGTGCAGCGAGAAGAAGGGCTTGGCGTGCTCGTCCGGCGGCGTGGGCGTGCGCCCGCCGTAGGGGAGCGACTCGGGCGCGGCCTGCGCCGCGAAGCGGTGCTGCGTCTTAACCCTCAGCACTACGAAGCCGACCAGCAGGGCCGCGGCGGCCGCATAGACCGCCAAGGAGGTGAGCAGTGTGCGACGGGACATAAGCTTTACCAGAAGGCGGAAGGCAGAGAGCAGAAGGGAGAAGGCGGGAAGCCGGGCGCGGTCGAAACATGGCTCGTCTTGACCGCCTTCTGCCTTCTGCTCTCTGGCGTTTTTTTCATTCGAGAATTTTCAGCCTGTAGAAGCCGAGGAAGTTTCGGTTGCGCGGGAGCGGGCGCCAGCGAGGGTCGGGGTGGCGATCCAGCTCGGAGAGCCGCAGCTCCCTGACCTCGCCCGCGCCGTCAGGCCCGGCGCCCGTGTGATAGACCACCCAGTCGTCCCCCTCTTCGTCAACCCGGTGCGACTCCCCGACGAAGATCATCACGTGGTAGGGGTACTTCTGCACGAAGGGCTGGTGGAAGAAGAGGAGGTCGCCGCGCTGGGCGCGGGCGCGGTCGCGGCCGACGAACTCCGCGTTGTGCTCCTTGAGCGTGCGCGCGTCGGCGAACTCCGAGAGCGTGCCGTCGCGGAGGTCTTGCTCGGCGAACGCGCCCGGCCGGGTGCGGAAGAGCTTCTCGCCCAGTGGGCCGCCTTCCAGGTCGAAGGCGCGCACGTCGGGCGGCACCACGTCGTACTCGCCGCCCACCCTCAGCGCCCAGGCGCGGTCGTGTCGGCGCAGCGCCTCGCGCCACGCGAAGCGCACGAGCCCGGCGCAGTCGCGCTGCGACTCGTTCCAGGCGTCGCTCTCGCGGTAGGACTGCGCCTCGGCGATGAGCGTGAACCAGTCGCGGAAGCTGCGGCGGTCGTTTAAGGAGTGGAGCTCGGCGCCGTCGGGCAGGCCGTCGGAATCGGAGTCGGCCCAGCGGGAGGCGCGCTCCGCGGCGGGGGCGTGCGCCGGGCGCGAGGCGGAGGCGTGCGCCCTCTGGGGCGCCGGCTGGCGGCAGCCGTTTGAAATGAGCGCGGCGGCGAAAATCAGGCCGAGCGCGGCTTGGGGGGAGGGGCGCATCGCTAACGTCTGACGCCGGCCGGCGTCGGGCCGGGCCGAACCACGATCCTTCGTGCGCGCTAAAGCTATCACGACTGTCAACCGTTGTCCCGCTTTTCGTAGCGCGGGGCAGGCCCGCGCGCGCATTGTCGCCCTGCCCGCGCGCCTCCCCAACGCGGGCGCCGACACAGCCGCGTCCGTGACCCGCACAGCGGCGCCGCGCACGTTCCCCCACGCCCGGCGCTGTGGCTGCCCACACGCCCCCGCGCGAATTGCCCGAGCCGGCCCGGCCTTTTGGCCGTATAATGGCCGCGCCAAGGCCGTTCTATTAAACACAGGAGGCAGTAATGAAAAGGCGAAAGGCTGTGACCGCGTTGGCTATAACTTTGACCTCCGCCTCAGTCGCCTCGTGCGGCGCGGGCGCGGCCTCCCCGGAGCAAAGGGCGAAGGGCGCCGACAATCAGGGCCAGCCTACGTCGAAGCCCCTGAGTCAGAAGGGTCAGCTAGAGATAAAGGAGCGACGGGCGGGCGACGTGGTCATTCTGGATTTGAGCGGCGAATTTAAGGCGGG
>DASPKR010000529.1:0-8295 GCA_035627975.1 Pyrinomonadaceae bacterium
CCTCGACGAGCCGATGAGCGGCCTCGACCCCGTCGGCCGCCGCGAGGTTCGAGACTTGATAGCGTCGCTGCGCTCCGGGGGCTCGACCGTCTTCCTCTGCTCGCACATACTCTCCGACATCGAAGTCCTCTGCGACCGCGCCGCCGTCCTGCGCCGCGGCAGGCTCGCGCACGTAGGCCGACTGGAAGAGTTGCGCGCGGCGGGCGGCGGGCGCGGGATGGAAGTGGTGCTCGCGGGCGCGGGCGCGGAGGCGCTCGAAGCCGCGCTCGCAGGCGTGCAGGGCGCGCGCGTGACGGCGACGCCCGGCGGCGCGCGCGTAGAGGTCGGGACGGAGGGCGAGGTGGACGCCGTGCTCAGGGCCGCGCGCCCGGCCGGCGCTCGCCTCGTCGCTGTCCACCCCGTCGGCAACGCGCTCGAAGAACTTTTCGTCGGCGAGGCGAAGTAAGGCCGGCGGGTATCACGCGGGTTAAAGAAAGAGGGTTGACGACAGCGGCGCTGTCGTCAACCCTCTTCGCCTTTGCGGCCCGCGACTTATTTGAACCGGACGCCCGTCAGTTCGAGCTTGAGGCTGGCGGGGCGGTTGTCCTGGGGGAAGTTGATGCTGAGGGCCGGGTTGGAGATTTTGTTCGGCTCTATCTCCCCGGCATAGACCACTGTGCGCTGGCGTATGACTCTGCGGTCGAGGTCGAGGCCGGCGACGCGGAACTCTAAGCCGCTCACGGTTCGGTTGGTGAAGTTGCGCACGGTCGGCTTCATCGTCACGGCGTAGGGGCCGAGCGCGGTCGGGCCTATAAGGGCGTCGGCGTCCGGGTCGAACTCGACGACGAGCCGGTCTGCCGGCGGGAACTCTGGCGAGTCGGGCCGTATCGCCCCCGCGAGCGTGTCTTCGCCGGTACGCACCGAGGGCCGGGTCGCCCAGTAGGCCAGAAGCCCCACGGCGAGCGCCGAGAGGATGGCCGCGCCGATGAAGATGAGGCGGCGCGAGCCGTCGCCGTCGTCCCTCGCTCGGCCGAAGGCCGGCACGGGCGGCGGCGCCGCGCGCTGAGTCTCTTTAGGCGGCGCGGGCGCGGGGGATAGCTCGGCCTCCCCGGTCGGAGTGATGGGCTTTCCGCAGTGCGGGCAGAAGTTCCTGCCCTCCTCTACCTCTTCGCCACAGTGCCGACAGCGGGTCACTTTCGTCACGCCCTCCTTTCCGACGAAGAAGACGGCTTCAGCTCGCGCGCCGCTCGGCCAGGCGCAGCCCCGCCTGCTGACTCTGCGGGAACACGAGCGAGCCCGTCCCCGTGCGCGGCCTCGCCTGGCGCGGCCAGGTGATGCGGAAGCGGCTCCCCTCGTTCTGCTTGCTCTCGACCGTTATCTCGCCGTCGAGCAGCTCGACTATCCGGCGCGTGATGGCGAGCCCCAGCCCGACGCCGTTATACGAGCGCGCGAGGCGGTCGTCAACCTGCCGGAAGCCCTCGAAGATGTAGGTGAGCGCGTCGCCGGAAATCCCTATGCCGGTGTCTGCGACCTCCATGTACCATCGGTCAGGGCCGTCGGGGGCGGCCCTGACAATCACGGCGCCGACTGAGGTGAACTTCACCGCGTTCGACAGCAGGCGCGAGACAACCTGCGTGAGCTTTCGCCTGTCCGTGCGCACGCGCCCAAGCTCGGGCGAGAGGTCGAGCCGCAGCTCTATCTTCTTCTCTCGCGCCTCGGCCTCGAAGCCCGCCGCGACCGACGTGATAACGTCCGCGACGTTTAAGGACTCTATCATCAGCGCCGAGCGGCCGGCCTCCAGGCGCGAGTATTCGAGCGTGTCGTTGACGAGTTCGAGCAGGGCGCGCGCGTTGCGCTCCATGCGCGCCACGGCGTCGGACTGCAGCGGCGCGAGCGGCATCTGCGGGTCGCGCGCGAGTAGCTGGCACAGACCGATTATAACGTTCAAGGGGGTGCGCAGCTCGTGGCTCATGTTGGCGACGAAGGCCGACTTCATGCGGTCGTGCTCGCGCAGGCGGTCGTATGCCTCGACGAGCTCGCTGTGCCTTTTCACGTCCTCGGTGATGTCGCGGAAGACGGCGACGACGCCCTCGCCGCTCAAAGGCGTCGCGCTCACGTATAGCACGCGCTCCGTGCCGTCGCCGCGCTGGATCTTGTAGCGCGCGCCCGCGACGTGCTCGTCGGCTTCGAGCGCGCGGCACATGGGCGTCTCGCCCGGCGCGAGCACGCGCCCCTGCATGTCGCGCAGCGCCATGTCAACGACGAGCGACTTGACGCCGCCCTCGAACTCGCCCGGCTGGTGGCCGAATATGCGCGCGGCGGCGGGGTTCAGGCGATAGCGCCCCTCGGGGCCGACGATGACGACGCCCTCGTCCATCTGGTTGATGACGCTCGCGAGCTCCGCCGCCCTCGACTTCTCTGCAGCGAACGCCGCGGTCGCGAGCCGCTCGGCCCGCACGCGCTTCGACACCTCGGAGAGGATAAGTAAGAGGTCGCCGCGCCCCTCGCTCTGCTCGGTCACGGGCCAGACGATAACGTCCCAGAACTTCGGCGCCTCCTCGGCGCCCTCGCCCTCCCGCTTCGGCTCAAGCTCTATGGGGAGGCCGTAGCTCACGAAGGCGCGGCGCGTGCGCCTGACCTCCTCGACCACGTCGCTCAGGGCGGCGAGCCCTGCGGCCGCCTCGTACAGCCCCCGCCCAGTCAGGCGCGCGGCGTCGCGGCCCGCGAGCGCGGCGAAGGCGGAGTTGACTTTGCGCACGATGAGGCGCGCGTCGAGGACGGCCACGCAGAGCGGAAGGCTGTCGAGGACTTCGCCGATGAAGGCGCTCTGCCGCTCGACGGCGTCGAACTTGGCTTGGAGGCTCTCGGCCATCGCGTTGAAGCTGCGCGCGAGCGTGCCGACCTCGTCGTCCGTCTCGACGCGCGCGCGCGCCGTCAGGTCGCCCCCGCCGAGCTTTGAGGCCGAGACGGCGAGGCTCCTCAAGGGCTTCGTGAAGCGGCCGACGCCCCAGTAGGCCAGGAGGCTCGACGCGAGCAGCGTGAGCGCCCACGTCGCCGTAAGCACCAGCACGGCGCGGCCGGCCGGCGTGTTCTCGGGCGCAGGCACGCCCACTGCGACGCCCCAGCCCGAAGGCTCCGAGCGCGTCACGCTCGTCACGCGCCTCACCCCGTCGCTCCAGAGCTGCGGCTCTATCTCGGCCGGGAGCTTTTCCGGGACGAGCGGCGCGGCCCCTTCACCCGCCGAGACGGCGCGACCCTGCGGGTCGAAGACGGAGACTGTGGCGTGAGCGCCCGTCGGGGTGCGGCGGCGCAGGCGCGCGTAGAGCGTGCGCGCTGACTCGGCCGAGAGACTCTGCCCGCCCCTCGCCTCCGAAGGGTGCGACTCGGCCCAGGCTTCGAGGGCGGCGGCGGCGGCCTCGGCCTCGATGCGGGCGATGGTTGCGGACTGGTCGTTGAGGCTGCGCTGGTACTTATGTAGCTGCATGAGGCCGACGATGAGCAGAGGCAGGGACAGCACGGCCAGCATCGTCATGAGCTTGGCGCGCACGTCAAGGGCGCTTCTCTTCTCGCGTCTCGTCACAGCTACGGCTCGCCCTTCCGGCCCGCGCCTCCCCTCCGGCGCCTGCGCGGCGGCGGCCAAACGGGCTCGCGCGTCTCGACGACGGGCCGGAGGCTGCTCGCATAGACCAGGATGGTCTGCGCTATCAGCTCGTCGAGGAAGTCGTTTGACCTCCGCAGCGCCTCGCGCAGCTCGCGACCGCCCGCGTCGCCCGCCCCCGGCGCCTCGCGCCAGAGAAAATCGTTCAAAGCGCCGCGTAAAAGCATCAACTCGCGTGCCACTTCGTCGAGCAGCGCGCCCTGCTGGAAGCGGGCCTGAGCGAAGGGCCGCAGGCGCTTCGCCGCCTCGATTGTCTCGGCGTAGGGCGCACGACTGTCGAGCAGGTAGGCCAGTTCGTCGAGCAGGTCAGGCAAGTGCGCAACAAGCTCGCGGAAAGAGAGGGCGCGTGCGTGATCCGTGCGGCGGTCGGCGTAGAGCCTGTCAACCAGCTCGCGCGCCAGGGAATCGAGGTTCTCGCGGAAGAGTGCTGCGAAAAGCATCAGAGCAATAAGCCGTCAGCGGTCGGCTATCAGCTTTGCGGTATTTATCTTAAAGCCCCGGCCTTAATGGTAAGCATAAATCGCCGCAGAGCTGATAGCCGACCGCGATTGCTGACAGCTATTTCTTCGTCAGTTGATTGAGGAGCTGGACGAGCTGGTCGAAGTCAATGGGCTTTGTGACGTACTCGTTGCAGCCGGCGGCGAGCGCCTCGGCGTGGAAATCGGCCGAGTCGTGGGCCGAGACGGCGACGATCGGGACTTTCCCGAGCCCTTCGCGCTGTCGTATCTGGCGCGTGGCCGTCAGGCCGTCGAGCATCGGCAGGCTCAAGTCCATAAGGATTATGTCCGGGCGCAAGCTCTCGGCCATCTCGATGGCCTGGCGGCCGTTGACGGCCTCGACCACCTCGTAGCCGCTCATTTCGAGTAACCTGCGCATCATGAAGCGGTTATCCTCGAAATCTTCGACGACGAGGACGACCGGGCGCGCGTCACTCTTTGACTCCATCCCGCTCCTTTCCCTTCCCGACCCGTCCAAGCTTAGGACACTCGCGGCGAGATCGCCGACGTATCACTAGCAAACAGTCCACTTTTTTGTTAAGATGCCGCATCGAAACGCGACACAAAAACAAAAAAGTTTGGGTTTAATCCATACATGCCACAAGGCTTAGAGCCGCCTTCTGTGCAACGGGCGTGTTCCCGGCGGAAGGTCGAGCGGACGTTATGAAGCCGCTAATAACGGGGTCGCAAGACGAAGAGACGCTTCGCACGCTCGGGAGCGCATCCGTGCAGATTGTGCACGATCTCAAAAATCAGCTAAACGGTCTCAAACTCTATGCCACGTTCCTGCGCAAGAGGATGGAGAAGAGCGACCGGCCGCAGGACGAGCTCGATACCATCTCGAAGCTCATCGGCGGCCTGGAGCGCGCGGCCGGCGACATGACGCTGCTGGTGCGCTACGGCCGCCCGCTTGAGCTTCGCAGGCAGCCGCGCACAGACCTCGCCCGGCTGGTCGAAGCGGCGACCGACGGCGCGGCCCTGACGGTCGAGCCCGGCGAGTACGAGGGCGAGTTCGACGCGCCGCTTTTGTCCGAAGCGCTCACGAACATCTCGGCCGGCAGTAACGGCGCGGGCGCCGAAGCCGTTCAGGTCCTTCTCAGGCGCGAGCCGGCGGGCGGCGGCGCGGCCGCGGCCGTCATCGAGTGGCGCGGCGTCGCGGCCGCCCATGACGGAGACGCTTTCAAGAACCTCGCCGGAGGCCAGGGCCTCCGGCTCGCGCTCGCGGCCAAGATAATACGCGCGCACGGGGGCGAAGCGGCGCAGGACGGCGCGGTGCTCCACGCGAGGCTCCCGCTCCAAGCTTAAAGCGCCCGGGACAAGTTTCTGAGCTCATAGACCGAAGGCCCTCTCTCCCGTAAACCCCGACACGGAGGACGACAAGTGGAACGCAAGGATGTACGAATACTGGTGATTGACGACGAGCCGATGATGGCCGACTCGCTCAAGCAGAATCTGGCAGAGGAGGGCTACACGGTTGACACGGCGTCGCACGGCGCGCAGGCCGTCGAGATGTTCGACGGCAGCGGCCACCACCTGGCCATTTGCGACCTGCAACTCCCCGACCGCGGCATGGACGGGATGGACGTGCTGCGCCACATCAAAGACACGCGCCCCTCGACCGAGGTCATCGTCGTCACCGGCTACGGCACGGTAGAGCGCGCGGTCGAGGCGACGAAGGCCGGCGCCTTCTGGTTCCTCGAGAAGCCCTTCGACTTCGACGTGCTGATATCGCTCGTCGAACGCGCGCTCGAACGCCACGAGCTGATGACCGAGACCGAGACGATGCGCCGCCAGCTCTCGACGCGCACCGAGTACTTCAACATCATCGGCGCGTCGAAACAGATGCAGACCATCTACGAGACGATAGAGTCGGTGGCGAAGTCGGACGCCAACGTCCTCATCGTCGGCGAGTCAGGCACGGGCAAGGAGCTCATAGCCAACGCCATCCACTACAACTCCCTGCGGGCAAAGAAGCCCTTCATCAAGGTCAACTGCGCCGCGCTCCCGAAGGAGCTAATCGAGTCGGAGCTCTTCGGCCACACCAAGGGCGCCTTCACCGGCGCGCACGCCGAGAAGGACGGCCTCATACAGCACGCCGAGGGCGGCTCGCTCATGCTCGACGAGATTGCCGAGATGCCTGTCGAATTGCAGCCCAAGCTCCTGCGCGTCCTTCAGGAGCGCAGCTACCGCAAGCTAGGCTCGGAGAAGACCTACCCCGTTGACTTCCGCCTCATCTCCTCGACGAACCGGCTGCCGGCCGACGCCATACGAGACGGCCTGCTCCGGGACGACCTCTTCTACCGAATCTCGACCATCACGATTCACGTCCCGCCCCTGCGCGAGCGAAGCGAGGACATACAGCTCCTCGCCGAGCATTTCCTGAAGATGTACGCGCGCAAGTACCAGCGCTCCATCAACGGCATCTCGCAGTCGGCCTACCAGCGGCTGTTCGCGCACGGCTGGCCCGGCAACGTCCGCGAGCTCCAGAACGTGATGGAGCGCGCAGTCCTCCTCGCCAAGGGCGGGAAGATAGAGCCCGTCGACCTGCCCTTCGACAACGGCTCGCTGCCCGAGAAGAACGCGCAGGGGCAGGGCTGGGACGTGCCGCCCAACATGACGCTCGAGGAGATAGAGAAGCTCGTCATCGAGCGCACCTTGCAGCGCACGGGCGGCAACAAGCAGGCGGCGGCGAATCTGCTCGGCATCTACCGCCCGCGCCTCTACTCGAAGATAAAGAAGTACAAGATAGACATACCGGCGCTGATGACGGCGTAAGCCCGGAAGTTAAAGATAGAGGGCCGGCCCGCGAATCACGACAGATTCGCGGGCCGGCTCTCTACCTTGAAACACGGAATTACTCCGTCTGGTAGGTTGCGACGCTCGTGGGCGTCTCGAAGCAGCGGACTTTATAGACGCGCACGCGGTCGTCGCCTACGCGCGAGGCGACACGCTCGAGGATGTAGCGCGCCAGATTCTCGGCCGACGGGTTCAGTTCCTCGTCGAAGGGCGGAAGCTCGTTGATGTTACGGTGGTCGAGATACGCCACGACATCGTCGGCCGCGTCTTTCAGTTCTCCGAAGTCAACGAGCAGGCCGATGTTGTCAAGCTCGCGGCCGCGGGCGTAAATCTCGATCCTGTAATTGTGGCCGTGCAGGTTCTCGCACTTGCCCTTGTAGCCGCGCAGTTGGTGCGCGCTCGAAAAGTTCCGCTCGATCATCACCTCGAACATGCCGCTCATACGGCGGATTATCTCACCGCAGGAGCGTCCTGCTCAAACACGGCGGCGGCCTCCGAGAGGTCGGAGGTTATGCGGCAGGGCGGCAGGCTCTCGAGGAAGAGGCGGCCGTAAGCCTGCTTGCGCAGGCGCGGGTCTAGCACGGCGAGCAGGCCGCGGTCGGACGCCGAGCGTATCAGGCGGCCCACCCCCTGCTTGAGCGTAATGACCGCCTGCGGGATGCTGTAGGAGTAGAAGCTGGAGCCGCCCTGATCCTCTATGAAGCGCTGGCGCGCGGCCACCACGGGGTCGGTCGGGACGGCGAAGGGCAGCTTGTCTATGATGACGCATGAGAGCTGGCGGCCGCGCACGTCAACGCCCTGCCAGAAGCTCGCGGTGGCGAAGAGCACGGCGTTCGGCGTCGTGCGGAATTTTTCCAGAAGCCCCGCCTTCGACGCGCTCCCCTGCACGAAGCAGGGGAAGTCAACCTCGGGCGCGACGCGCTCGTAGAGGGCGCGCATCCCCGAGAGCGAGGTCGAGAGCACGAAGGCGCGGCCGCCGGAGATTTCCAGTAGCTTTATGACCTCGCGCGCGGCGGCGTCCGCCCACTGCGGCGAGCGGGGGTCGGGCATCTGCGGCGGCAGGTAGAGCACCGCCTGCTCCTCGTAGTTGTAGCCCGAGGGCGCGACGAGTTCGTCCGTCTTCGCGGCGACGGCGTTGCCATCTTCCTCGTCACTATCCGCGAGGCCGAGCCTGCGCCTTATGAAGTCGAAGCGGCCGGCGCTCGCGAGCGTGGCCGAGGTGAGCACGACCGTCTCGACGCGCTCGAACAGCTTGTCTTGCAGCAGGGTGGACACGTCAATCGGCGACGCGCGCAGGAAGAGGCCGCGCCCCCGCCGCTCGGCCCAATAGACGTAGCGGCGGTCGTCGCCCGCGACGATGAACTC
>DASPKR010000530.1:0-3223 GCA_035627975.1 Pyrinomonadaceae bacterium
TCCTCGACGTTAGGCACCTGCTCGATGAGCGAAAGCTCATAGACGGACTGCGCGTTGTCGGTCACGGGGCCGTAGGAGTCAACGGCAATCGTCACCGGCCCCATGCCGAGGAAGCCGAAGGCGACGAGGCCGAAGCCGAAGACGGGCGCCGCGAGCGGGCTCACCATCAGCTCGCCGACGCCGAGGCCGTCGCCCGCGCCCACCGTCGTGAAGAAGTAGGAGATCGTCATCAGCGCGACGATGCTCATGCCGAGCCAGAAGGCGGAGAAGTTGCCGGCCACGAGCCCCGAAAGGATGTTCAGGGACGCCCCGCCCTCGCGCGACGAGGTGACGACCTCCTTGACGTGGCCCGACTCGGTCGAGGTGAAGACCTTGACCAACTCTGGGATGATGGCGCCGGCGAGCGTGCCGCACGTGATGATGGTCGCCAGCTTCCACCATAGCGTCGGGTTGCCGCCGAGGTTGGGGATCATCAGGTACGAGACCACGTAGGTGAGCACGACCGAGATGACGGACGTGACCCAGACGAGAGAGGTCAGGGGCGCCTCGAAGTTCATGCGCTCGGCCCGGCCGTAGCGGGCCTTGGCGACGGCCTCGTTGACGAAGTAGGCGAAGGCGCTCGCCACGACCATCATGACGCGCATGATGAAAATCCAGACGAGGAGCTGAACCTTGACGACGTCGGACGGGACGGCGAGCAGTATGAAGGTGATGAGCGCGACGCCCGTGACGCCGTAGGTCTCGAAGCCGTCGGCCGAGGGGCCTACGGAGTCGCCCGCGTTGTCGCCCGTGCAGTCGGCGATGACGCCGGGGTTGCGCGCGTCGTCCTCCTTAATCTTGAAGACGATCTTCATCAGGTCGGAGCCGATGTCGGCTATCTTCGTGAAGATGCCGCCCGCGATGCGCAGCGCCGCCGCGCCGAGGGATTCGCCGATGGCGAAGCCTATGAAGCAGGGGCCTGCGTAGTCGCGCGGGACGAAGAGCAGTATGCAGAGCATGATGAAGAGCTCGACCGAGATGAGCATCATGCCGATGGACATGCCCGCCTTCAGGGGGATGGCGTAGATTGGGTACGGCCTGCCCTCGAGCGAGGCGAAGGCCGTGCGCGAGTTGGCGAACGTGTTGACGCGTATGCCGAACCACGCGACGCCGTAGCTGCCCGCGATGCCTACGAGGCTGAAGAGCAGCACCGTGACGAGGAAGACGGGCAGGCTTATGTCGGGGTTCGTCGGGGGCGAGAGTTACCCGAAGTAGGCTATCATGATGACGGCGATGAAGACCCAGAGCAGCAGTATGAACTTGCCCTGCGTCGTCAGGTAGGTCTTGCAGGTCGCGTATATCAGCTCGGAGATTTCGCGCATGGCGCGGTGGACGGGCAGGTTCTTGAGCTGCACGTAAATCACGAGCCCGAAGACCACGCCGAGCAGGCTCACGCCCAGGCCGACGAGCAGCAGCGTGTGGCCGTTCGTGCCGAAGAACTCGACCGAGGACAAATCCGGGAGCACGAGGTTGGCCTCGCCGCCGCCGTGGGTCCCCCCGCCCGTCGAGCCTTTCGCGGCGCCGTGCGCCTGAGCCATCAGGGGCGACGCGCACGCTATGAGCCCGGCCGCTGTGGCGCCCAAGCGCAGGGCGAGTGAGCGCGCGCGCGCCGAGATTAAAAGGGCGATTGCGGATAGGCTGATTACAGAGGTCAGCAAAAGCGTTGTGGACAAGGTTAACCGATTCCTTTCTGTTTCCTGACTGAAGAATGGCGTGGCCCGGCGCGCGAGCGCCCCTTCGAGGCAGACCGGGCCGCGCGTGAGGGCGCACGACCGAAGCCTTCCCCCACAGGCCGCAACCTGAGGCTCGCTAAAAGAGGAGCATTATGTCGGAAAAAGGCTCAGAATTCAAAGCGCAGAAGGCGGTCGGGGGCGGCGCCCGCCCTTCGATTTTCAGTATTTGCCTTTGACGAGGCGGGGGGCGCCCGCGTCGGGGAGGACGACGACAAAAAGGGCGTCGAAGTCTGTAGCGTCGTCGAGGGCGGGGACCTTCCTGCCGCTCAGCGCCTCTACGATCATCGTCGTCGTGTTGCTGTGACCGACGACGAGGACGGACTTGCCCTTGTGCTTCGAGAGAATTTCTTTGGCGAGCGACGCGGGGTGAGAATTTATGTTCTCGCGCGTGACCTCGACCGCGGTGACGGGGACTTTGAGGCGGTCGGCGGCGGGCTGCGCCGTGTCGCGAGTGCGCTTGAACTGGGTGGTGTAGATTGCCTCGACGCCCGCGTCTTCGGCCACGACCACGAGCCTCTGCGCGCGTTTCGCGCCGGCTTCGCTCAAAGGCGGGTCGCTGCCCTCGACCGCGGCCTTCTCGGCGTGGCGCACGACGATGACGACGGTCGGCGGCGCGCCCTGCGCCCGCGCGGCCGCGGCCGCGGCCGCGAAGACGGCGACTGAGGCCGCCAGCGTGATTGCGAGTCTTCTGTGCGTCCCCATGTTACCCCTCTGTAAGAACTATTCCAGGCTGACGGCCGGGTGGGCGGGCCTGAGCGTCCCGCTCCGGCGGTCGCCGCGCAGACGCACGAGCGCCAGCACGGCGAGGTAGAGGGCCAGCGCCACGAGCGCGGCCGACGCCACGGCGTTGACGAGTTCAACGTCTAACTGCCCCGAGCCTATCTTCGTCGCGCGCAGGTTGCCCAAGACGAGCGAGACCAGAGCCCAGAGCGTAATCGCCAACACGAAGAGCATCGGCGCGAGCGTGTAGCCTATGCGCTGCCGAGCCTGGTAGAGCCACGCCGTTATCGTCAGGAGCGTGAGCGCAGCGAGAAGCTGGTTCGACGCGCCGAAAAGCGTCCAGAATTTAGACCACGAGTTCGGCGGCGCGAACGTGATGAAGTAGAACGGCAGCGCCACCGTCAAAAGCGTCCCCGCCAGCGCCCCGGCCCGGCCCCGCCAGCCGAAAAGCTCCTGCACGATGTAGCGGCCGAGCCGAGTGCAAACGTCCAGCGTGTCGAAGACGAAGGTCGAGAACGCCATCGCGCCGAAGGTGGTGGCGAAGGCAAGGTTCTGCTCGCCAATGACGAGCGAGAGGAACCGCCCGATGCCGTTGCCGTAAATCGTCCCGGCCGCCGTGCCGGGCTTCAAGTCGCCCTGCGCCACGATCATTATCGTCACGAGAGCGATTAAAGCGACGAAGCCCTCCGCGAGCATCCCGCCGTAGCCCACGGGCTTTATGTGCGACTCGC
>DASPKR010000531.1:0-2274 GCA_035627975.1 Pyrinomonadaceae bacterium
TCGAGTCGGTGCCGCTCATGTTGAAGCCGCCGAAGGGGTGGACGCCGACGAGCGCGCCCGTGCACTTGCGGTTGAGGTAGAGGTTGCCGACGTGGAACTCGCGGCGCGCGCGCTCCAGCTTCTCCGGGTCGTTCGTATAGATGGCGCCGGTCAGGCCGTACTCCGTATCGTTCGCTATCCTGAGCGCCTCGTCGAAGTCTGCGGCCTTGATGCATGCCAGGACGGGGCCGAATATCTCCTCCTGCTCGATGCGGTCGCCGGGTTTCACGTCGGCGATGACGGTGGGCTCGATGAAGAAGCCCTGCTCGCCGTCGGAGCCGCCGCCCGCGATGAGGCGCCCGCCGTCGGCCACGCCCTTCTCGATGTACTCGGTGATGGTCTTGAAAGCCTTGTTGTTGATGACGGCGCTCATCGTTGCCGTCGGCTCCGTCGGGTCGCCTACCTTTATCTTCGCGGTGCGCTCGACGATCTTGCCGAGCACCTCGTCGTAAACGTCCTGGTGGATGATGGCGCGCGAGCAGGCCGAGCACTTCTGCCCCTGGAAGCCGAAGGCTGAGGCGACCACTCCCGTAGCCGCGTCGTCGAGGTCGGTGTCAGAGTCAACAATGATCGCGTCCTTGCCGCCCATCTCGGCGACGACGCGCTTGATCCAGATTTGACCCTCCTGCGGCTTGGCCGCGCGCTCGTTGATGCGAAGGCCGATTTCCTTCGAGCCGGTGAACGCCACGTAGCGCGTGCGCGGGTGGTCAACTATCACGTCGCCGACCTCGGAGCCTGCGCCCACCATGAAGTTGACGACGCCGGGCGGCATCCCGGCCTCTTCCAGAAGCTCGAAGAACTTGTAGGCGATGGCGGGCGCGTCCGAGGAGGGCTTGAGCACGACGGTGTTGCCCGTGACGACCGAGGCGACCGTCATGCCGGCCATGATCGCTAGCGGGAAGTTCCAGGGCGGGATGACGACGCCGACGCCGAGCGGGATGTAGGTGAGGCGGTTGTCCTCGCCCTCGATGCGCGTCAGGGGCTGCTCGCCCGCGTAGCGCAGCATCTCGCGCGCGTAGAACTCACAGAAGTCTATGGCCTCGGCCGTGTCGCCGTCGGCCTCTGGCCACGTCTTTGCGACCTCGTGAATCATCCACGCCGAGAAGTAGTGCTTGCGCTCGCGAAGGAGCGCGGCGACTCGGAAGAGGAGGTCTGCGCGCTGCTGCGGGAGCGTGCGGCTCCAGGTCTTGAAGACCTCGTCGGCGCGCTCGACCGCGGCGCGCGCAAGCTCCTTCGTCGCCTTGTGGAAGCGGCCGACTACCTGCGTCTTGTTCGCGGGGTTGAGGCTTTCGAGCAGGTCGCCCGTCTCGACGCGCTCGCCGCCTATGACGAGCGGGTATTCGCGCCCGAGCTCGCCCCTGACGCGCTCGATGGCCTCGCGCATCGCGCGCGCGTTCTCTTCCTTAGTAAAGTCTGTGAAAGGCTCGTTGCGGAATTCGTCATGCTTCATCTGCTGCATAAGTCGGCTCCTCGGGGTGAAATTATGAAGTTATTTTGGAGTGATGCTATCACAGCGGGAAACGGTACGGCGAGCCGGCCGACGGCCGACCGGAAGAGCGAAGAGGGCTGACGACCGTCGCGACGGTCGTCAGCCCTCTTCTTTTGAGCCCGAAAATTCCTCAGACCCAGCGGCCCTGCGTGCGGAGCCTTTTTATCTTGCGCTTGATCAGCTCGCGTTTGAGCGCCGTAGTGCGGTCAATGAAGACGATGCCGTCGCAGTGGTCGGTCTCGTGCAGCATGCAGCGGGCTTCGAGTTCGAGGCCGTCGTACTCGAACTCCTCGCCGTTCACGTCGTGCGCGCGGACGACGGCGCGCAGGTCGCGCCTGACCTGGAAGAAGATGCCAGGGAAGGAGAGGCATCCCTCGTCGCCCGTCTGCTCGCCCTCGACGCTGACGACCTGCGGGTTGATGATGGCGATGCGCGCCGACGGGTCGTCGCCGCCCGAGCAGTCCATCACGAAGAGCCGCTTGGAGACGCCCACCTGCGGGGCGGCCAGCCCCACGCCGTGCGCCGAGTACATCGTCTCGAACATGTCCTCGACGAGCCGCTTGAGCTCGTCGTCGAACTCCGTCACGGGGTCGCCCGGCCGCTCAAGCACCGGGTCGCCGTACTTCACAATGTCCAAAATCGCCATCTTAAAATTCCCGAAACCGTCCCGAGTCCGAAGCCCTGAAGGGCCTGTTTTCGCCCGTATTTCGATGCTTATTCTACGGTAAAAGCTGCCTCCGGGCCAG
>DASPKR010000532.1:0-2200 GCA_035627975.1 Pyrinomonadaceae bacterium
GCGCCTCGAAGTCTGCGCGCCGCTCGCGCTCTACGCGCACGTTCGCCAACAGCAGGCGCATTACGTCTTCGTTCACCCGGCCGCCGCGCACGAGCCGGACGGGCGGGATTCTCAGCCCCTCCCCGTACACGTCCGACGCCACCCCCATTGAGCCCGGCGTCGCGCCGCCGATGTCGGCGTGGTGCGCGCGGTTCGCGACGTAGAAGACGGCGTGCTTATCTGAGGGCTTAAGGAAGACGCCGGAGACGAGCGTCACGTCGGGCAGGTGCGTGCCGCCCGCGAAGGGGTCGTTGAGCGCGATTACGTCGCCGGGGCCGGGCGCCGACTCGCCGAGCGCCGCCGCGACGGCCATAGGCATCGAGCCCAGGTGGACGGGCATGTGGTCGCCCTGCGCGATGACGCGGCCGCGCGAGTCGAAGACGGCGCAGGAGTAGTCGCGCCGCTCCTTTATGTTCGGCGAGTGCGCTGTGCGGCGGAGCGCCAAGCCCATCTCCTCCGCGACAGAGGTGTAGAGCGCGCGGTAGATTTCCAGCGTCGTCGGGTCGAAACTCTTCCGTCTTCTCATGGCTCGATAAACAGGTTGCCGCGAGCGTCAACGCGCGCGCGGGCGCCCGGCGGGACGAGCGTCGTCGAGGAGTATTCCGTGACGACGCAGGGCGAGCGGAGCACGGCGCCCGCCGGCAGCCCTTCGCGCGCATAGACGGCGACGCGGCGCGGCCCGCCGTCGAAGTGGACGAGGGCGGTGCCGTCCGGAACAACCTTGCGCGCGCGGCCCGCGCGCACGCGCTCGCCCTTCGGGCGTTCGACCAGCCCCGAGGAGCGCAGGCGCGCGCTCACGACCTCGATTGACCGGGCGGCCTGCGCGTAGCCGTAGCGCGCCTCGTGGGCCGAGTGGAAGCGGCGCACGAGCGAGCGGCCGCCGGCCCACGGGATTTCAAGCTCGAAGGACTGGCCTTTGTAGCGCGCCGCGACGCTCCTCTCGTGGCGCTGCCGCCCTTCACGGAAGCCCTCGCGCGCGAGCGCCCCGCGCGCCTCGCGCTCAAGCTCCTCGAAGACCCGCTCTATCCGCGCCGCAGCCGTCGCGCCCTCCCCGACTTCGAGCATGACGGTGCGGCTCAAACTCTTCACCACGTCGGCGCGCAGGGCGCCCGCCGCCGAGAGCGCGCCGGGGCTGCGTGGGACGAGCACGCTTCGCGCCCTAAGAGCGCGCGCGAGCTCGACGGCGTGCAGGCCGCCCGCGCCGCCGAAGCTCACGAGCGTGAACGCGCGCGGGTCGTGACCGCGCTCGACGGAGACGGCGCGCAAGGCCCTCTCCATCCCCGCGTTGACGACGCGCACGACGCCGAGTGCCGCCTCCACGGCCGAGACCGCGCGCCCCCCCGCCCCGCTCATCTCCCGCGCGAGCGCTTCGAGCGCCGAGACGGCGCGACTTTCATCAAGCCGGAAGTCGCCGCCCAAAAGGTCTGCGCCGCCGAAGCGGCCGAGCACGAGGTTCGCGTCCGTCACGGTCGGCAGACTAGAGCGGCCGTAGCACGCGGGGCCGGGGTCTGACCCGGCGGACTCCGGCCCGACGCGAAGGCTCCCGCCCGCGTCCACGCGCGCCACAGACCCTCCCCCGGCGCCCACGGTGTGTATGTCTAAGACGGGGATGGCGACCGGCAGGCCCGCGACGCTCGCCTCGTTCGTCAAGGCAAGCCGCCCGCCAGCACACAGCGCAACGTCCGTGGAAGTCCCGCCCATGTCGAACGTGATAATGTCGCGCGCGCCCGCCGCGAGCGCCGCGTGTGTGGCCCCGACGACTCCGCCCGCCGGGCCTGAAAGTATCGTCCGCACGGGCTCGCGCGCCGCCGCGCGCGCCGAGATGCTCCCGCCCGAAGACTGCATGACGCTCAGGCGCCCCGCGCCCGCGCGCGAGCCGAGGCGGCCGAGGTAGGCGCCCATCAGCGGTTGCAGGTATGCGTTGATGACGACCGTCGAGGTGCGCTCGAACTCGCGGTACTCGGGGAGGATTTCGTGGGAGGCGGAGACGGGGACGCCGGGCAGCGCCGTAGCGACGGCGCGCGCGACGCGCCTCTCGTGCTCGGGGTGGGCGAAGGAGAAGAGCAGGCAGACGGCGACCGCCTCGACGCGCGCGCGCCTGAGCTTGCGGGCGAGCTTCTCTATCTCTTCGTCTTCCAGCGGCTCGAGGACTTCCCCGCCC
>DASPKR010000533.1:0-12451 GCA_035627975.1 Pyrinomonadaceae bacterium
GGCCTGACCCTGCGCGCCCGCCGCGGCTACGTCGTCGGCACGATGCGCCAGCCCGTCGCGCCCGCCGCGGAGGAGCGGAAACAGAACCCATAACAAAAAGGGAGGGCCGGGAGTTTGATGAGAGACGGCGTGTCTCTCATCAAACTCCCGGCCCTCCCTTTTTTGTTATGGGTTCTGTTTCCGCTCTTCCGCGTCGGGCGCGACGGGCTGGCGCATCGTGCCGACGACGTAGCCGCGGCGGGCGCGCAGGGTCAGGCCGATGCGGCGCGCGCCGACGTGTATGCGCCGGTACTGCGCGGCGGGCGCGGCGTGAAGCGGGCGCTTCGGCTTGTAGGTGACGACGTACTGCGCGCCTATCTCGGCCGCAACGTCCGCGCCGCGCGCCACCATGTCGTCCATCGTGTCGGGCGCGAGAAGGCTCCCGCCCGTCTCTTCGGTCAGAGTCTTAAGGCGGGTCTCGCCGCGGCGCATCTCGCGCTCGGCGGACTTGCGTCGCCGCTTGAGCGCCGGGTCGAATACTATGCCCCCGCCCGTCGTGCGCGGGTTGATGCCGGCGCCGCCGACGCGCGCCCCGGGCGGGCGCGTGGGGTCAATCCCGACGACGGCGATGTCGGCGCGGCTCTGCGCCATGCCGGGCGACTCTTTGGGCTGCTTCCTTATGCCCTGCAGCTCGGCGAGCCCGACCTCGGAGAAGCTCACGACGTGGAGCGTCGCCTGCGCGGCGACGAGGGCCTTAACGGCGGCGTCGTACTCGTTCGAGCCGGCCGTGTCTATGCCGTCTGTGACGAGCACGAGGTGGCGGTTGCCGACGGGCTGGGCCTGCAAGACCTCGACGGCGCGGCGCAGCGCGGCCGAGAGGTTCGACCCCGGCGCTGTCGCGAGCTTCGCGCGCAGCGTGCGCGCGACCAACTCGCGGTCGCCCGTCCAGCCCTGCAGGAGCTGCGGCTTGCCGCCGAACTGCACGGCCGCCACCTGGTCGCCGTCGCGCAGGTTCGCGAGCACGCTCAAAGCGACTGAGCGCGTGACGGCCGGGCGCACCACTGGCCACTGGTCGTAGCCCGTGCCGAGAAGCAGCAGCACGCTCGCGGGGACGCGCCGCACGCTCTGCACCTGCTGCGGCACGCCGTCTTCGACGACGAGCACGTCGTCAACTTCGAGCCGGGGGTCGAAGCGCCCTGCCTCGTCGTATGCGAAGACGGGTATGCGAACCTCTTCGGTGAAGACGGTCTCGGTCTCTTCGTCCTGCGCGGACGGCGTCGGAGTCGGCTTCGGGCGCACGCCGCTCTGCGCGCCGGCCGGGGCGGCGGCGAGGCCAGAAAGCATGAGCGCCGCTGCGGCGGCGGGCGCGAGAAGGGCGCGTCTTAGAGTCATTTTGCGGCCTCGGTTGCGGGCGAAAATCTTGAAGGCTTTCGTGTCTCAGATGCTCCGCGGGCGCGCGCGAGTTCGCCCGCGCGCCCTGACGTGATTACCGCGCGGCGCCTTTTTGGTTCGGCCGGGGCCACACGTTTAAGAGAAGGCGACCTTCTCGGCGTCGCGGAAGGGGAGTTTGAGGGCGGTCTCGCGGCCGAAGAGTTGTTCGAGCGGGTCTTGCGGCATGACTGTCTCAGCCTCCCCGAACGTTCAGCGCGCGGCCTTGCGGGCCTGCGCCTGCACGGCCGTTATGGCTACGGCGTCAACGATGTCTTCGGCCTTGCAGCCGCGAGAGAGGTCGTTGGCCGGCTTGTCCAAGCCCTGAAGGACGGGGCCGATGGCGGTCGCGCCCGCGAGCCGCTCGGTTAGCTTGTAGGCGATGTTGCCGGCCTGAAGGTCTGGGAATATTAGGACGTTGGCGCGACCGGCGACGGTCGAGCCCGGCGCCTTCGACTCGCCGACCGAGGGGACGAGCGCGGCGTCGGCCTGAAGCTCGCCGTCAATCTCGAGTTCGGGCAGGCGCGCGCGCACGGTGCGCGTCGCCTCCACGACCTTGTCAATCAGCTTGTGCTTGGCGCTGCCCTTCGTCGAGAAGGAGAGCATGGCGACGCGCGGCTCGGCGCCCAGGAGCGCGCGGCAGCTCTCGGCCGAGGCGATTGCTATCTCCGCGAGCTCGGGCGCGGAGGGCTCGATGACGACGCCGCAGTCTGCGTAGATCATCGCGCCGTCGGCGCCGAAGCGCGCGTCGGGCAAGACCATGACGAAGAAGCTGGAGACTATCTTGAAGCCGGGCCGGATGCCTATGCAGTGGAGCGCGGCGCGCACGGTGTGCGCCGTCGTGTTCGTAGCGCCCGCCACCGAGCCGTCCGCGCGCCCCTCGCGCACGAGCAGGTTCCCGTAGTAGAGGGGGTCTTGCACGGCGATGCGCGCCTCGTCGGGCATCAGGCCCTTCGCGCGGCGCAGCTCGTGGTAGAGCGAGGCGACCTTCTCGAAGTCTGGCGCGCGGCGGTGGTCAATCACGGCGACGCCGCCCAAATCAGCCCCGGCCGCCCGCGCCGCCGCGCGCACCTTCTCCTCGTCGCCGAGGAGCGTCAGGCGCGCGAGCCGCTCCCGCGCGACGATGGCGGCCGCGGCCGCCGTGCGGGGGTCTTCGCCCTCGGGCAGCACGATATGCTGCGGGTCTTCCGCCGCCTTCCGCCTTATCCGTTCGAGTATGCTCATAGGAAGGGAAGACAGATAGACAGGAGACGCAAGTCAGAAAAGAGAGGCGGCAGACGCCTCCTGACTTCCGTATTCTGTCTCCCGAATTCCTTTTTAATGTAGCACGGCGGCGAGGCGGCCGAGAAGCGCGTCAGGAGTTGAGCGAGTGGTCTATGAGGTCTTCTGCTGCCGAGGCGAGGCGCTGGACTGTCGCGGGGTCGTGCGTCTTGAAGGCGCGGAAGGTTCTGCCTTCGAGGTCGGGCGCCGCGGAGCCCCCCTCGTCAACGCCGACGAGCGCGACGCGAAGGCTCGGCGAGTCGGCCACGACGAACCACTCGCGCGCGAGCCTTGAGAGCGCGGGCAGCTCTATCACCCTCATGTTCGGGTGGCGGGGCGGCTTCCAGTCCGGCTCGCCGAAGACATAGACGCGCTCTGACACGTCGGCTATGCGCATGTAGCGGTCAACGACGCCCTCCATGCGCGAGAGCCTCTGGAAGCCGGCATAGACGCGCCCGCCGCGGTGCGTCCGAAGCACCAGCGCGTTCTCTATCAGGAGGCTTATGTACTCGAGGCAGGGAGCCTGTGCGCTGAAGCGGAAGGCCGCGCGCTCGTCGAAGTCCCTGCGTGATACGTGCGTGACCGCGCCCAGGTCTTCGGCCCCGCTGCCGGCTGCCTCCAGGGCGAGGTCGTACATCGAGAACTCTTTCATGGCGGCACGGGCGCGCGGCCGCGGCTGCGACGCCCGCGACAGTTCTAGCCCCTCAAAGCTTCGGCGGCATTACGAATGTCTCGCGAAATGTTTGAGGCGGGCGGTCGCGGCCGGGCGACCTCTAGCCCCGGCCGCGGAGCGCGTCGAGCAGCTTGTCGTGTATGCCGCCGAAGCCCCCGTTCGACATGACGGCCACCACGTCGCCCTCGCGCAGCACGGGGGCGAGGTGCTCGACTATCGCGTCGGCGCCGTCGAGGCAGAGCGCCGTCCGCCCGCGCGCGGCTATCTGGCGCGTCAACTCGTCCGTGTCGAGGAGCCGGCCGTAAACGCTGCCCTTCTCGCGCGCGAAGACGGTGGAGAGCACGACGTAGTCCGATTGGTCAAAGGCGTCGCGGTACTCGTCCTGGAAGACGGCGAGGCGCGAGGTCGCCGAGCGCGGCTCGAAGACGGCGACGAGGCGGCGGCCCTTGTACTTGTCACGAAGCGCGCGCAGGGTCTCGCGCACGGCCGTCGGGTGGTGCGCGAAGTCGTCTATGACGGTCACGCCCGCGGCCTCGCCGCGAACCTGCATGCGCCGCTGCACGCTGCGGAAACTCTTGAGCGCTTCGGCTATGCGCCCGGCCGGGACGCCCCAGGCGTCGGCGGCGACGATGACGGCGAGGCAGTTGCGCACGTTGAAGTCGCCTATGAGCGGCGTCTCGAACTCGCCCCACTCGCGCCCCTCGCGCTCGACGCGGAAGCGCGTCAGCTCGCCCGACTCGTAATCAACCCCCACGGCGCGCCAGCGCGCGCCCTCGCGCGTGCCGTAGGTCTCGATCTGCGTGTGTAGGCGCGAGCCCATCTCTTCGACGACCTCGCGCACGGCGGGGCTGTCCCACCCGGCGATGAGCCGGCCGTTGGACGGCACCAGATTAATCAGCCGGCGGAAGGCCGTCTTGACGGCGTCGAGGTCGGCGTAGATGTCTGCGTGGTCGAACTCTATGTTGCCTACGACGGCCAGCTCGGGCAGGTAGTGCATGAACTTCGGCCCCTTGTCGAAGTAGGCCGTGTCGTACTCGTCGCCCTCGATGACGAAGTAGTCGCTGTCGGTGACGCGGAAGCTGGTGCCGAAGTTCTGCACGACGCCGCCGACGAGGAACGAGGGGGCGAGCCCGCCCCTATCAATCACCCACGCGGCGATGCTCGTCGTCGTCGTCTTCCCGTGCGTGCCGGCGACGACGAGCGAGCGGCGGCCGCGTATGAACTCCTCCTTGACGACCTCGGCCTGCGAGCGGTAGGTGAGCCGTCGGTTCAGAGTCTCCTCGACCTCCGGGTTCCCGCGCGACAGGGCGTTGCCGATGACTACGCAGTCGGGCGCGGGCGTGAGGTTCGCGGCCGAGTAGCCTTGAGCCACCGGTATCCCCAGGCCCCCCAGCATCGTTGACATCGGCGGATAGACGTTCTCGTCCGAGCCCGTGACCCTGTGGCCCCGCGCCTGAAGCATCCCCGCCAGCGATGCCATCGCCGTCCCGCAGATTCCGATAAGGTGGTAGTGCATAGGAGAGAATGGCACCGGCCCGTCAGCCCCCGCCCTCGCCCGCGACCGGGATGGTGAAGGTGAAGGTCGAGCCCTTGCCGACTTCGGAGCGGACGCTTATCTGGCCGCCGTGAAGCTCGACGAGCTGGCGCGTGATGTAGAGGCCGAGGCCCGTCCCCTTTTCGCTGCGCGTGGCGCGCGAGCGGGCCTGCGCGTACTTGTCGAAGAGCCGGCCGGCGTCCTCCTGGGGTATGCCGACGCCCGTGTCGGTGACGGAGACGCGGGCGAAGTCGCCCTCGCGCGCGGCAGCAACCTCGACGCGCCCGCCGCGCGGCGTGAACTTGATGGCGTTCGACAGGAGGTTGACGAGTATGCGGCGCAGCTTGGCGCGGTCGGCGCGAAGGGGCGGCAAATCCTCGGGGAGCGACTCGCCCAGGGTTATCTCCTTCTCCTGCGCGAGCGGCTGCATCTGCTCGCGCAGCTCCTCGATCAGGCCGGGGAGCTCGATGGAGGCGGTGTCCAGGCGCATCGTGCCGGACTCGAGCTTCGAGGCGTCGAGCAGGTCGTTGACGAGCTCGATGAGGTTCTGCGTGTTGCGCTCCATCATCGCGACCATGTTCTTCTGCTCGGGCGTCATCTCGCCGAGGCGGCCCGAGGTGAAGAAGTTTATGACGCCGCTGATAACGGTCAGCGGTGAGCGCAGGTCATGCGTGGTGAGCGCTAGGAACTCTTCCTTCAGCTCGGAGAGCTCCCGCAGCTTGGCGTTGGCCTCGTTCAATTCGCGGTTGCTGGCCTCGAGCTGACGGTTCAAGCGCTCGAGCTGCTCACGCTTCTCCTCCAGCTCGCCGAGTATCTGGACGAGGTCGCGGTTCTGCCGGGCCAGCTCTTCGAGAGCGGAGTCGCCCTCGTCGGTCGCGACAAAGGCTCGTAGCTCCTCCTTGCGCGCGCGCGCCTCGGCGGCCTCCGCGGGCGGGAGCCACTTGACCACGGTGACGCGGGTGCCTTCGCCGGGGCCGGACTGTATGTCGAACTCGTCCATCAGGCGGCGCGTGCCGATGAGGCCGACGCCGAGCCCCGAGGGCGAGCGGTAGCTGCCGCGCACTATGGAGCGGAGCTTCGCCTCGTCAATGCCGGGGCCGTCGTCGCGCGCGGTTATCTGTAGGCCGGTGAGCGAAGAGCCGCGCTCGGCCAGGGAGAGCGTGATTGCGCCCGACTTGGCGTACTCGTATATGTTGCGCGTCAGCTCCGATATGGCCGTCGTTATCTTTATCTGCGTCGTCGAGTCGAAGCCCATCTCGCGCGCCAGCCGCCGGACGCGCTCTCGCACCTTCACGATGTCCGACTCGCGCCGGACGTATATGTCACCGAGCCTCGTCGGGGTGATGCCCTGCATAACGGTTAGAGTTTAAGGTTCCGGGCTCCTAGTTCCAAGTCGAAAGAAGGCTTCCCAACCCGGGGGCCGGGGCTCAGCGGAAGACGAGCACGGTGGCGTCGTCGGAGTTGCGGCCGAAGTCGCGCAGGAGGACGCCGGCCAAGAGCTGCGGCTGGTGGCCGACCAGCCCCGGGTAGGCGGCCGCGTCCCAGGATGCGCTCAGCCCGTCCGTGGCGAGCACGAGTGTGGTGCCTTCGGCCCAGCGGTGCGGCCAGACGCGCACGTTCGAGAGGCGCGCGCCGAGCGTGCCGTTGCTCGGGACGGGGCGGACGGGCTCGGGCGAGTTGAAGACGCGCGCCTCGACGTTGCCGACGCCCGCGTAGTGCAGGCTCCCGCGCCCCGCGTCCACGAGGAAGGCGCCTATGACGGCCCCGCGCGTGGCGCGCAGGGCGTCGTGCGCGCCCCAGATTACGTCTTCCAGCGGCTCGCCCTGCCACTGCGAGAGCGCGTCGAGCGCGGCCGAAGATGCCTCGTGCGCGCCGCGGCCGTGGCCCAGGCCGTCAACGACGGCGAGCAGCGTGACGGCGCCGCGCTCGGCGAAGAAGTATGCGTCGCCGTTGACCTCCTCGCCGGGGCGCGGCCTGCTCCACACGCCGAGCTGGGCCGAGAGGCGGCGGGCGCGCGCCGCGTCGCCCTCGCGCTCGGGCGAAGCCCACTTGCGGCCGAGGATGGCCGTGCCGAAGGTAGTGCGGCGCCCGGTTAGGAGGCGGCGCGTGGTGCCTCGGACGGTCGAGTAGGCGTCGAACTCGTCGAGCAGCCGCCTCATCGCGCCGAAGCCCGTGCCGAGGCTCCCGCCGGTCGAGACGCCGTCGCGCACAGCGCGCTCTAGGTCGAAGATGCCCGGCCCCTTGTCGCAGTAGAAGAGCTCGAGCCCGGCGCCGGCGAGCGTCTCGGCCCAGTGCAGGCAGCCTCCGCCCGTCGCGTAGCGCACGGCGTTCGTGCCCATCTCCTGCACCACGATGTCTATCTCGGCGAGCGCGTCCTCGCCGAAGCCGAGGCGGGACGCGTGCCTGTGCACGGCCCGCCTCGCCGCCCCCACCTGCGGCTCGTCCTTTATCTGCTGCGAGTGAAAGACTCTCATAAAGAATTGCGGATTGCGGATTAGAAGAAGCTGGGCGCCTTTCAATCCGCAATCCGCAATGCGCAACCCGGAATTTCCCCTCAGAGCCAGCGGACGACCGTGACGCGGGTGCCGCGGCCGACGGCTGAGACTATCTCGAACTCGTCAACGAGGCGCTTCGAGCCCGGCAGCCCCTTGCCCAAGCCCCGCCCCGTCGAGAAGCCGTCGCGCATGGCCGCGTCAACGTCGGCGATGCCCGGGCCTTCGTCCTCGAATATGAGGCGGAGCCCGGCGCGGCCCCGCGCGCCCGCGGCGAGCGGCTGCGCGATCATTCGGCCGCGGCGCGCGTACTTGATGACGTTGCGCGCAAGCTCCGAGGCGACCGTGGCCAGCCGCGTCTGGTCAATCATGCGGAAGCCCAGCTCGGCCGCCATGCGCCGTGCCTCGCCGCGCGCGACCGCTATGTCGTGCTCGTGCTCAAGGGCGATTGATCTGCTCGGCAAGCGCGCTCAACTCCCCGAAGGACAGCTCGTCGTCCTCCTCGTCTATGCCGAACTCGCTGCGCAGAAGCCTTATGCCCTCGTCAACGTTCAGAACCGTGTCAACGCCCCGGAGCTCGAGCCCGAGCTCGACGAGCGTGATGGCGACGGCCGGCTGCATGCCGACGACGACGGTGCGCGCGTCCATGATGCGCGCCATCGCGGCGATGTCCGAGAGCACGCGGCCTATGAATGAGTCAACCATCTCGAGGAGCGAGATGTCGATGAGGACGCCGCGCGCGCCCGTGCGCTCGAGCTCCATCAGTATGCGCTCCTGAAGGTGCATCACAGCCTGGTCGTCCATGTCCACCTGTATGGGGACGATGAGCACGCGGCCGACCTTCAGGATTGGGATCCGTTGCTGTCCGTCCATAAGCCCTCCGGGACGCGCCTTCACGAGTCGCGGCCCTTCTCCTTCTCGCCGGTCGTGATCGTCTGCTCGGTCTGCTTGAGCGTGGTGAGGAGCCCCTCGGCGCTGCCGTTCTGCGCCTTCACGAGCGCCTTCGTCGAGACCACCGTGCGGCCCAGCATCTCGAGCGCGAGCTTGATGCCGTCCGACATCTGCGCGCGCGTGGTTATCTGCGTGAGGTCTATGCCGAGCTGCACCATCGTCTGCGCAATCGCCGGGCTCACGCCCGTCAGGATGCAGCGCGCGCCCATCAGCCGCGCCGCCGTGACGGTCTTAATCAGGTGGTTGGCGACGAGCGTGTCCATCGTCCGCACCCCGGTGATGTCGAGGATGGCGATGGTCGAGCCGGTCTCGACGACCTTCTGGAGCAGCGCCTCCATCATCATCTGCGCGCGGCGCGAGTCGAGCGTGCCGATGATGGGGAGCGTCAGGATTTTGTCCCAGACCTTTATGACGGGCGTGGAGAGCTCGAGCATGTCGGCGCGCTGCTGGCGGATTATCTCCTCGCGCGAGCGTATGAAGGTCTCGACCATCACGATGCCCATCTTGTCGAGGAGCCGCGTGAAGTAGTTCATCTCGGGTATGAGCGCCTCGGCATCGCCGCCCAGTTCCTCGGCCAAGAGCGGGTTGACGACGTTTCTGAGGGCGAGGATGTAGGTCGCGTTCTCGAGCGGCGTGTAGCCCTTGACGGCGCGGCCGTGGGCTATCTCGTTGAGGTAGGCGCGCAGCTCGTCGAAGGCCGGGTGCTCGAAGTCGGCGCCGCCGGAGGCGGGTATGGCCTCGGCGAGCATGTCTATGACCTGCCGCGACTGGTCGCGCAAGTCCTTCTTCGAGATCAGCTCGTCGCGGAACTCGTCGGCCTCCAGCCGCTCCTTTATCCAGAGGTTGAGAATCTCGTCGCGTCGCGTGGAGAGCAGCGCGGTGATGCGCCGCTCCTCCGACCGCTGTGAAACGTCCTTGTCAGGCATCTGTCGTCCTCGGGAAAAGTCTCGACGGCCGCCGCCGCGCGGTCGGCGCGGCGCGGCGCGCGGGCGTAAGGCCCCGCCGGCGGGCCGTCTCCGCGACTGTTTGTGTGGGCGTTTGACGAACGCGCGTATCTTAGCACCGCGGGGCGCGGGGCGACAACGCGGCGGCCCCCGGCCGTCCGGGGGGCCGCCGCCGCCGTGTGGCGCGCGCTCTGTGGGGAGACTGAAGGGGCGGGCGCTTACTGAATCTTCTGCATGGCGATGACGGTCATCGGCGAGTCGCCGCTCGTGCGGGTGTAGGAGACCCAGTAGCCTGCCTTCGGGTATCGCACGAGGCGGTGCATCGAGCCGTCCGGCTTGGCCTCGACGTCGGAGCCGAGGACGGCTTTCGCCGAAGGGGCCGAGGCCTTCTCGCCCAGGTATGTGACGGAGACGGCGAAGACCTTCTTCTGGCCGTCGTAGAAGACCTGGCACGACTCGTTGTCGTTGAAGGCGTAGAAGTCCTGCGTGTCGCCCTTGTCGGTCGGGTCGCCGAGCTTCTTGCGCGCCTCGTCGGCCGTCATGCCGATGCGCACGCCCTTGTACTCGACGAAGGCCGGGCCTTCCTTTTCGTTGCCCTGCGCGGCGGCGGCCGACGACAGGGCGGAGAGGAGAAGGGCCGGGAGGGAGACCGCCAGAAGCAGCCTTGTGAAACGGAGCATGGGCATTCCTCCTAGATTGTCCCGTACGGGTTGGGTCGGGTCGGCGGGCCGGGCTCGGGAGTCGGGCGAGGGTCGCGGGCGGAAGCCCCACGGGATGCCCGGCCTCGGGCTTGCCTCGCGGTGGAGGACGATAAGACAACTGCCGCCGGCAAGTCAATACTAAAACGGGCGGGCGGGGCGGCCTTTGACAGCCCCGGCGCGCGCGTAAGAATATCTAACCCTCCCCGCCGAAAGAGCCTTATGAAAAGAACAAACGTAAGAGTTGCGGCCGCCTTGCTCCTCGCGCTCCTGTGCGCGGGGGCGGCGCGCGCCGACGACTGGGTTCGCGCGCGCTCGAAGAACTTCACGCTCGTGAGCGACGCGGGCGAGTCGAAGGCGCGCAGGCTCGCCGTCGAGCTCGAGCAGTTCCGCCACGTCATCTCCTTGCTCTTCCCGAACGCGCAGATAGAGACGCCCGTCGCCACGACCGTCTATCTCTTCAGGTCGCACGAGTCGTTCCGCCCCTTCAAGCCGCGCCACGAGGGCAGGGTAAAGGAGAACGTCGGCGGCTACTTCATGGCTACGCCCGACGGCAACTACATCACGCTCACCGCCGCGCCGCGCGGCGCCGTGGGCCCCGAGGAGATAATCTTCCACGAGTACGAGCACTTCGTGATGCGCAACAACCTGCCGCGCGCGCCGCTCTGGCTGAACGAGGGGCTGGCCGAGTTCTACAGCACCTTCTCGCCTTCGGACGACGGGCAGAAGGTGCAGCTCGGCGCGCCCATCGCGCGCCACATAGCGGTACTTAGGGACGCGCGCGGCCGACTGCCGCTCGCCGAGCTGCTCGCCGTTGACCAGAAGTCGCCGCACTACAACGAGGGCAGCAAGGCCGGCCTCTTCTACGCGAAGTCGTGGGCGCTGGTGCACTACCTCATGCTCGGCGACGACGCCAGGCGCCAGTCGCAGTTCCGCCAGTTCATCGCCCGCACGGCGTCTGACATGACCGTGGAGGAGAACTTCCGACAGTCTTTCCAGGCGGACTTCCGTGTGATAGAGAAGGAGCTCGACGCGTACATCAGCAGGTTCATGTTCCCCGTCCTCACCGTGACCTTCAACAAGCAGCTCGACTTCTCGAAGGACGTGGAGACGGCGCGCCTCACGGAGGCCGAGTCGCTCCGATACCTCGGCGACCTCCTCGCGCACGCGGGCGAGGCGCGCGAGGCCGAGAAGTATCTCGAAAAGTCGCTCGGCCTGGACCCCGGAGCGGCGCCGGCGCGCGTCTCACTCGCCTACGTGCGGCTGAGGCAGAGGAGGCTGGGCGACGCCTACAAGCTGCTCGAAGAGGCCGTCAGGCTCGACCCGGCGAGCTATCTGGCGCGCTACCACTACGCGAACGCGCTCGCGATGGGCGGCCGGCTCGAGGAGGCGGTAGCCGCATACAGGGAGGCCGCGCGGCTGAACCCCGCGTGGCCGCGCGCGCAGTCGGGGCTGGCCTCCGCGCTCTCGGCGCTCGGGCGCGACGAGGAGGCGGCCGCTGCCCTTAAGGCCGCAATCGCGCTGAGCCCGAGGGACGCGAACCTGTTCCGCAGCCTCGCCTACGCGCAGCTGCGGCTCGGGCAGGGCGGGGCGGCCGCGTCGAACGCGCTGCTCTACCTGCGCAAGCAGGGCTGGCGCGACGACCACGCCCCTTACGTCTTCTTCGCCGCCTACCTCGGGCTCACGCGGTCGCGGCAGACTCCCGTGGCCGAAAGGCTGCTCGGCGAGGCCACCTCGAAGATGAACGCCGCCGAGTGGCCCTACCCCGTCTTGCAATACTTCCGCCGCGAGCTTACGGCCGAGCAGTTGGTCTCCGCGGCCGGCGATGACCGGGACAAGCTCACAGAGGCGCACGCCTACGCCGGCCTTAGCCTCTCAATCGCCGGGGAGCGCGAGGCCGCGCTCCCCCACCTCCGCTGGGTGGCCGACAACGGCAACCGCAACTTCGTCGAGTACCCCCTCGCCCTCGCCGAGATACGCCGCCTCGAACAGGCGCGCACAACCCCTTAATGACGAGACTCAAATAAAAAAGCGGAAGTCGGTCAGAGACACTTCAGGCTCTGACCGACTTCACGCCTTTCCCTGCCTTTAATTAAATCTGGAAGCCGCGGATTTTTTCGACCTTCTTGTCGGGCTTCTGCGGCGGGGCGGCGAGGACTGCTGAGTCCTGCTCGCGGTGCTGGCGCTCTTCGGGCGTGTGCCAGCGCGCCCACTCGGCGGGGGCGTCGAAGGTCTCGCCGCCGTGGCGCGTGAGTCTCGGCCGCACGCGGCACATGACGGGCGTGTTCACGCCGACGCCGGAGATGACGGCCTGTCCCTTCGTGAGCGCTGGCAGTTCGGCGAGCAACTGCCGGCCGGCGCCCTCGACCGACTTGGCGACCGTGTCCTGGTCAATGGGGTTGACGATGCGCATGATTATCTGCGTCATGCACTGGGAGAGCACGTCCTGGTCGAGCTTGCCCGGCCGCTGAGTTATGAGCCCGATGCCTACG
>DASPKR010000534.1:0-5400 GCA_035627975.1 Pyrinomonadaceae bacterium
AAGCGTGAGCCGGCGCCAACGGGCGCCTTCCTGCACGGGGGAGACGCAGGACATCAGCAGCACGGGGCTGTCCTTCACCGTCACGTCCATGTGCCTCGGCAACCGGCACATCTTCGGGGAGACTCTGGACATAAGGGTGGAGCTGCCGAGAGGCTGGGTGAGCCTGCGCGTGGTGCCTACGCGCTACGATTTCGTTCAAGACGGCAGGCTTGTGGCGGTCTGCGTCGTCGGGGCTCGTATCGTCGAAATGAGTGACGGCAGTAGGGCCGCACTCGACGAGTACCTGCGCTCACGGGGAAGCTCGGCGGGCGAAGCAGCCGGGCGAACCGCGCAACACGCGTCGGCCTACGGCACTTGATTGTCGAACCCTCTTTACCACACGGCCCAATTCCTTCATTCACACGCGCGCGGCGAGCCCTAGTCGGCGAACTTATTTCGTTGACTCAGGGCGCCCGCCTGTCGTTAGATATTTCCGGGGCATATTGCCGCCCGCCTCAAGCTCCCGGCCGAAGCTCGCACCCGCTTCCCCCTCGCCGCTGCCACATCATGAGTGACAATCAGGCACAGCCGACAGACGATCTCGAGGAAGACTTATCAGGCTTAGTCTCCCGCTCCGCAGCGGCCGTCGAAAGCCATGCCCCCGAAGCGCAACCTCAAGGGCTGCCGCCCCAGCTCGCCGCGCTCGTGCGGGGCATCGAGCCGGACGGCCTGAGAGAGTTCACGAGCTGCGTCTTCGCCGACATCTCCCGTCTGCTGGGCGGCGTGGAGGCCGTCAGGCGCGCGGCCGCTAACGGCTGCTCGCTGGAAGGGCTCCTCCGCGTTATCGCGGCGCTCAAGAAGTCTTCGGGCTACCTGCTGACGAACATAGAGACGGCCGAGCTTCGCGTCGAAGGGATGCCGGGCGCGCTGACGGAGACGCTCGAAGCCGCCGGCTTCGCCCTGCGCCACGAGCTGAGGCGCGCGTTCGAGCAGGAGCTGGCGGGAAGGGACGGCGCGCGGCCCGGGCGGCAGGACGTGCTCCGGGGTTGCGCGCTGCTCGAGAACTGCTTCCAGCAGCTCACCGTAAGCCTAGCCCGCGCGTTCGACGCAGGGGTGACGGGGGCGGCGCTGTTCGAGAACTACCGGAGGAGGCGCGAGGAGTCTCTGGCGCTGCGCGGGGAGCTGAGGGAGCTCCTGGGAGAAGTCCGACGGGTGGAGAAGGGCTACAGCATCTTCTCAAGCCTGTCGCTGCTGAACCGCGTAAGGCGCTTCCGCCGAGAGTGCCTGCACTACCTTATGTACCGCGACTGGGAGGAGTTCGAGCGGTTCGCCGACGCTCTCGAACTCTGCTACGACTCCGAGGGCGAGATGCGGGTGCTTCTAAATAAGCTTTCGTGCTACGTCGAGACGCTCCTCGGCCAAGTACAGATGCGGGCGGTGCTGGCGGAGGGTTGAGGCTCACAGCCTGATTATTAGGAAAAAGGGAAGGCGCGGCGCAGCGATGCATTCACTGCGTCGCGCCTTACTCCGTTCTTTCGACTTTTCGGGGCCTGCCCTACGAGTTCCTGTTCGTGGCGCCCGTGTTCGTCGTGCCGCGGTTGGCGTTGCCGGCGCCCGAGTTGGTGTTACCCATAGTGCCGTTCATGTTGGTGCCGGCCGGCCGGTTCGTGTTGCCGGCGTTGGTGTTGCCCATGTTCGTGTTGCCACCGTTCATATTGCCCATGTTGGTGTTCATGGTGTTGGTGTTCATGGTGGCGTTCGTGTTGGTGTTGAGGTTCGTGGCGTTGGTGTTGCCGTTGCCGTTACCGTTGTTGGTGTTGCCGGCGTCGCCGCACGCCGCGGCGAGGCCCGCGGCGGCCACCAACGTGAGAAGGGCTAAAGTCCTGCGCATAGATTCGAATTCTCCTGTATGGCTTAATTTGGGCTACTTCAAGCGGGAAAAACTATACTTAAATCGCACTTGGCTGTCTAGCCGTGACCGGCAAAAAAATTACTTCGCCGAAGGGGGGCGCCGGTGTATAATCCGCCCGTCTTCAGGGGCTCCGAGCCCCCGGAGGCTCGCAGGAAGTGCTAAGAACGGAGGCGCGGCCCGCAGGCGAACGGGCCGCGTTTCTTATTTCCAGGCCGCCCTCAAGGCTTGGCCGGCGGCTTCGCGGCCGGCTCGGCGGCGTCGCCGGTGCGCTCGGAGGGCAGCAGGCGCGAAGGGTCAGGGCGGTCGGGCGAGGTGTGCGCGTGGACTGCCTTCCAGGCCGTGCCGACCTTCTGGAAGACGAGCGTGAGCCGGCCCGTCGCGCGCTCCGGCTGGCCGTCGGCCGTCTGCGACTGCTCCCAAAGGCACGTGACGACGGCGCCGCTAAGGCCCAGTAGCTTTATGTTCACCTCGCGCACGTCGAGCTTCACGTCCTTGACGCGCGTGTAAATGCTCTCACGGTTCTCCCTGACCTGCTCCCACCCCTTCGTCACCGTCCCGTTGTTGTTAAAGAGCACGAGGCGCGGCGAGTTCCAATAGACGCCCATGACGGCGTCGGCTTCGGCGCGGCGTATGCCGTCAACGAGCGTGTCGAAGGCGTCGCGCACGCCGCGCTCGGCCGCGGCCTCGGCGGGAGTCTGTCGCGCGCGGGCCTGCGAAGCCGCGGGCGCCGGCTGCTTCGCGGCGCCCGGGTTGGCGGCCTGCGCCGCCGCGGCCGAGTGCGCGGCGAGCGCGAGCGCCGACGCGAGAAGTATATTTTTCATCATTGCCGAAAATCCTCCGTCAAAAAACTACACGAGTCGCGCCGCCGCGCGCAGGCGCCCGGCCGAGCACTCGCGCCCGATGATGTCGAACACGTCGAACATAGAGGGGCCGACCGACTGGCCCGTGAGCGCCGTGCGCGAGGCGTTAATCAGAAGCCCCGCCTTGACGCCCTCGCGCTCCGCGAACGAGCGGAGCGCCGCCTCGACCGTCTCGACCGTCCACGGCTCCGCCCGCTCAAGCTCCCCGGCGAGCGCCGGCAGGAGCTCTTTCAGGCGCGGCTCCTTCTTCAAATTCTTCGCGACGGCCGCCTCGTCGAACTCGAACTCGTCCGCGAAGTAGGCGCGACCCTGCCCCGTGAAATCCTTGAGCGTGTAAAAGCGCTGGCGTATGAGGTCAACCGCGCGCTCCAGCCATGCGCTCTCGCCGGCCTCGTACTCCGCGCGCCACAGCCCGGCCGACTCCATCTCCGCCCTCACCATCGGCATCAGCTCCGCGAGGGGCATCGTGCGTATGTACTCGGCGTTCATCCAGAGCGCCTTCTGGTCAGTCCAGTTGCGTGGGTCGCCCTCGCTGAAGTTGAAGACGGCGTTCGAGCGGTGGACGCCTTCGAGCGAGAAGCGCTCGACCAGTTCTTCGAGCGACATAATCTCCTTCTGCTCCTCGCCGGGCGACCAGCCGAGGAGCGCGAGGTAGTTGCGGAAGGCGGCGGGGACGAAGCCGCGGTCGCGGTAGGTCGTCAAGGAGACGACCTCGCCGTGCTTGCGCTTCGAGAGCTTCGACTTGTTCGGCGCGAGTATGAGCGGCAGGTGCGCGAACACGGGGACGCGCTCTCCGAGCGCCTCGTATATGAGAATCTGCTTGTGCGTGTTCGTCAGGTGATCCTGCCCGCGTATGACGTGCGTGATGCCCATCTCGATGTCGTCAACGACGACGGAGAGGTTGTAGAGCGGCGAGAGGTCGCCCGAGCGCAGCAGCACCAGGTCTTCTATCTCGGAGTAGTCGCGCTCCTGCTCGCCGTAAACGGCGTCAACGAACCGCGAGCGCCCCTCGCGCGGGACTTTCAGGCGGACGGCGAAGGGCTCGCCCGCCTCGGCGCGCCGGTTCGACTCTTCGATTGGGATGTCTCTGAACGGGTTGCTGCGGTGGTCGGCGCCGTCGGGCGCCGCGGCGGCCGTGCGCGCTCGCTCGGCTATCTCGCGCTTGACGTTGGCGTCGCCGCGCTCCTCTTTGGGCGTGAAGTCGCGGTAAGCCCTCCCCGATTCAACGAGTCGCTGCGCGGCCTCGCGGTGCTTCCCGGCGTTGCGCGACTGGAAGACTATCTCCTCGTCGTAGTCGGCTATACCCAGCCATTCGAGCCCCGCGATTATCGAGCGCGTGGACTCGTCGGTGGAGCGCTGCAAGTCAGTGTCCTCGACGCGCAGGAGGAACTGGCCCCCCTCCTTCCGCGCGAAGAGCCAGTTGAAGAGCGCGGTGCGCGCGGCGCCGATGTGCAGGTAGCCGGTGGGCGAAGGTGCGAAGCGTGCTCGGACGGTCATAAAAGTAAAAAGGTCAGAGGCCGGAGGCCAGTAAAGACAGCGTGTCTTTCCACTGACCCCTGACCCCTGACCCCTCAAATGTCTGGCGGAGATGGCAGGATTCGAACCTGCGATAGGCTTTTGACCTATAACGGTTTAGCAAACCGCCGCCTTCAGCCACTCGGCCACATCTCCGCGAAGGCGAAGACCTATTCTAGCCCGCGACCCCCGATTGTCAAGCCGCCGCCCCTCCCGCCAGAAACTCGCGCCCCCGCCCCCGCCAAGCGGTGCTAAAATTCACCCGCACGCCCGAACTTTCCGCCGACAGGAGGCTGCCTCACGTGCCCGAGAAATCGAAACACAACCCGGTCGTGATGATAAGTAGCACGGCGCGCGACCTGCCAGAGCACCGCGAAAAGGTTATGCACGCATGCCTGCGGTTGGGGATGTTCTACCCGGAGATGATGGAGCACCTGTCGGCGGCGGACGCGAACGCCGTCGAAGTCTCGCTCGGGATGGTTGAGAAGGCCGATGTCTATCTCGGTGTCTTCGGGTTCCGCAACGGGTACGTTCCGCCGGGGGCGGACATCTCCGTCACGGAGATGGAATATAACCGCGCGGTCGAGCGCGGCATCCCCCGCCTGATCTTCCTGATGCACGACGACCACCCTCTCAAAGCGACTGACGTGGAGACGGGCGCGGGCGCCGAAAAGCTCAAAGCCCTCAAAGAGAGGCTAAAGACTGACAGAGTCGTCGGATTCTTCAAATCGCCGGACGAGCTACTCGCGCTCGTAATCCAGAGTCTCTCCGAACTTCGTCAGCCCGACCTTACGACGTTCCACTACGTCAGCGACATACCCGAGCCGCCCGAGGAGTTCATCGCGCACCCCTACACACTGCTGCAAACCCACAGACTCGTCGGCCGCCAGCGGGAGCTGAGTCTCCTGACCGACTGGGTCGCGAAGCCCGATTCGGAAGTCTACAAGGCGCGCATCCTGAACGTCGTCGCCATCGGCGGCATGGGCAAGAGCGCTTTGACGTGGGCGTGGTTCAAAGAGATTGCCCCGCAGGAGATGAGGCCGCTAGCCGGGCGCATGTGGTGGAGCTTCTACGAATCGGACGCCACCTTCGAGAACTTCGTCACGCGCGCACTGGCCTACGTCACGCGAAGCC
>DASPKR010000535.1:0-3936 GCA_035627975.1 Pyrinomonadaceae bacterium
GAGCTGCCCCCGGCGGAGCCGCTTCTGAATCTCCCCGGCCGCGGCCAGTATGTAGGAGATGTCCGGCTCCTTCGTCTTGCGCAAGGGGGTCGGGACGCAGATGATGATGGCGTCGCACGAGGAGAGGTGGTCGAAGTCTATCGTGGCGCGCAGGCGCTCGGACTTGACGACATCGGCGAGCACCTCCGAAGGCACGTCGCCGATGTAGCTCTCGCCGCGGTTAATCGAGTCGGCCTTCCTCTCGTCCACCTCGAAGCCGACGGCCGAAAAGCCCTTGCGGGCGAACTCGACCGCGAGCGGCAGCCCTACGTAGCCGAGGCCGATCACGCCCACGCGCGCGCCTCTGTCTTCAATGAGCCTCTTGATTCCGTCTTTAATCATTGATATACCCGGGTTGCTGGCAGAAAGATGTCGGTTCAAAATCGTTCCGGCAGGAGGGGCGCCGGCTGGGCCGCGCCGCTTCAGACAGGAAAGACTAGGGAACAAGCGGCGGGCGTGTCAAGCAGGGGAGCGCGGCCCGTGCCGGGCGCGCCGCGAAACCCTCGCCCCGCAATCGTCTCCGCGCTTCCCCATCTGCTATCCTGCGACCGTCAAACTCCCGAAGGCCGGGCGCGGCGCCCCTCTTCCAAGGAAATGAAACGCTGCCCAAACTGCCAGCGCGTCTATGCGGACGAGTCCCTGAAGTTCTGCCGCGCGGACGGCGCGCCGCTCGCCGCCGTCTCTCCGGATTTAGAGGGCGCGACTCTCGTCAAGCTCCCGGCCGCGGGCGAAGGGCCGACGGAGCTTTTAGGTGGTGGCGGCGGGCGCACGTCCTCGTCGCTGACACGCCCGCTCCCGCCGCAGGGGCGACGCCGCAGGCCGCCCCGCGCGATTGACTCCCTCGCAGTCCTCCCGCTCTCGAACGAGACGGGCGAGCAGCAGGCCGAGTACCTCACAGACGGCATCACCGAGAGCATCATCAACAGCCTTTCGCAGCTCCCGAAGCTGCGCGTCGTCCCGCGCGCGACCGTCTTCCGCTACAAGGGCGCGGGCGCCGACCCGCTCGCCGCGGGGCGCGACCTCGGCGTGCGCGCGGTGCTCGCGGGCCGCATGCTGCAGCTCGGCGACCAGCTCGTCGTCAGCGTCGAACTGGTGGACGTGGCGCTCGAATCACAAATCTGGGGCGAGCAGTACCGGCACAAGCACGAGGGCATCTTCGACCTGCAGGAGCGCATCTCGCGCGAGATAAGCACAAAACTCCGGCTGCGCCTGACGGGCGAGGAGCGAAGGCGTCTGGCTAAGCGGTACACGGAGAGCACCGAGGCTTACCACCTCTACCTGAAGGGCCGCTACTACCTGAACAAGCGCACGACCGAGTGGATAAAGCGCGGCATAGAGCACCTGCGGCGGGCGATTGACCTCGACCCGTCTTACGCGCTCGCCTACGCCGGGCTGGCCGACGCATACGCCTTCCTCGCCTCCTCTACGGGCGAGCAGCCGCCCGCGGAGTTCTACCCGAAGGCCGCCGCGGCCGCGCTCAAGGCGCTCGAACTAGACGAGGGGCTGGCCGAGGCCCACACCTCGCTCGGCTTCTTCCGCCTGCTCTACGAGTGGGACTTCGAGGCGGCGGCGCGCGAGTTCCGCCGCGCCGTAGAGCTGAACCCTTCTTACGCCAACGCTCACGACGGCCAGAGCTTCTACTTCAAGGCCACGGGGCAGCACGAGCGGGCGCTGCGCGCCTGCCGCAAGGTGCAGGAGCTAGACCCGCTCTCGCTGTTCGCGAGCGTGAGCACGGCCTGGGCCTACTACTTCGCGCGGCAGTACGAGCGCGCCGCCGAGCAGAACCGCCGCGCGCTCGACCTCGACCCGCGCTTCTTCTTCGCGCACTGGAGCCTCGGCCTCTGCCACGCGGTGCTCGGCCGACTGGAAGAGGCCGCGGAGTCGCTCGAGCGCGCCGTCGAGTATTCGGACGACGGCGTAACCTTCAAGGCGCACCTCGGCTACGTCTATGGGCTCGCCGGACGGCGCACGGAGGCGCGGCTCGTGCTCGAAGAGTTTGGCGCTCTCGCGGGGCGCCGCTACGTCTCGCCCTACTACCCGGCAATCGTCCACCTCGGCCTCGGCGAGCACGACCGGGCGCTCGAATGGCTCGGGCGCGCGCTCGAAGACCGCACCGGCTTCCTCGTCTTCCTGCGCGTCGAGCCCATGTTCGACCCGCTCCGAGAGGACGCGCGCTTCCAGGAGCTGGAGCGCAGGGTGGGGCCGCCGTCTTAAGGATTGAAGCTCATACGCCTATGACGACTGAAGTCAGGAGCGAGCCGGCGGAGCGGCTCGAGCGCGGGCTCGGGCTGACGGACGCGACGATGATCGTCGTCGGCTCGATGATAGGCTCGGGGATTTTCATAACCTCGGCCGAGTCGGCGCGGCTCGTCGGCTCGCCCGGCTGGCTGCTCGCCGCGTGGGCGCTCGCGGGGCTGCTTACGATAACGGGCGCGCTGTGCTGCGCGGAGCTTGCGGCCATGATGCCGCGCGCGGGCGGGCAGTACGTCTTCCTGCGCGAGGCTTACGGCCCGGCGCTCGGCTTCCTCTTCGGCTGGTCGCTCGTGCTCGTCATACAGACGGGGACGATTGCGGCCGTGGCGGTGGCGTTCGCGCGCTTCACGGGAGTCCTCGCGCCGTGGGTCTCTTCGTCGAACTACCTGGTCGAGCCCGTCCGACTCTCCGAAGGCTACGCCGTGAGCCTCTCGACCGAGCAGCTCGTCGCCGTCCTCCTCATACTCTTCCTGACGGTCACGAACACGCGGGGGCTTAAGACGGGCAAGCTCATACAGAACACTTTCACTTTCACCAAGACGGCAGCGCTAGCCGGGCTGATTCTCGTGGGGCTGCTTGTAGGTTGGAACGCGGGGAGCGCGGCTTACACCTCCGCCTGGTGGGCTCCTCAGGCGAACGGCTGGAGCCCGCAGGCGGCTCAGCCCGGTCTGGGCGCGGCTGGCGCGCTCGCGCTCGTGATGCTACTCGGGCGGGCGATGACGGGGCCGCTGTTCGCGCAGTCTGCCTGGAACAACGTGACGTTCACGGGGAGCGAGGTGCGCGACCCCGCGCGCAACCTGCCGCGCGCGCTGCTGACGGGCTGCGCCGTCGTCGTCGGGCTCTACCTGCTCGCCAACCTCGCCTACGTCGTGACGCTGCCGCTCCCGGAGATGCAGAAGCCGGCCAACAGCATCGCCACGGCGACGATGCACGCGGCCATCGGCCCCGCGGGGACGACGCTGATGGCCGTCGCCATAATGATCTCGACCTTCGGCTGCAACAACGGGCTGATTCTGGCCGGCGCGCGCGTCACATACGCGATGGCGTGCGACCGGCTCTTCTTCGGGCGCATGGCGCGCCTGAACTCCCGCCACGTCCCCGCCGCCGCGCTCGCGCTTCAGGGCGCGTGGGCGTCGCTGCTCACGCTCCCGCGCGCCGTCACGACCGACACGGCGACGGGCAAGACGACTTACGCTAACGTCTATACGCAACTGCTCGAGTACATAATCCCGGCCGACCTGGTCTTCTACGTCTTGATGGTCGGCGCCGTCGTCGTGCTGCGGCGCAAGGCGCCCGACGCCCCGCGGCCCTACCGCACGCCCGGCTACCCCCTCGTCCCGGCCGTCTATATCATCCTCGCCACGCTCCTCGTCCTAGACCTCGTCTATCTCGCCCGCCTCACCTCCGGCATAGGCTTCCTCATCGTCCTCACGGGCCTGCCCGTCTATTTCGCATGGAGCAAGAGCAGAAGGCAGGAGGCAGAAGGCAGTAGAAAAATCCTCTAGTTCGTGCGCTCCGAATTTGAAGCCGGAGCGCACGAAGTAAAGCTTACTGCCTTCTGCCTTCTGTTTACTTCGACCACTCGTCGGCGACGACGTACTCGACCTTGACGGGAACCTTTCGGACGTACTCCTCGCCCGCGGC
>DASPKR010000536.1:0-3148 GCA_035627975.1 Pyrinomonadaceae bacterium
ATTTATAACCTCGCCTGCCCCGCCTCGCCCGTCCACTACCAGTTCAACCCGGTCAAGACCGTAAAGACCAACGTGATGGGCACGATAAACATGCTCGGCCTCGCCAAGCGCGTGCGCGCCCGCATACTACAGGCCTCCACCTCCGAGGTTTACGGAGACCCCGAAATCCACCCGCAGACCGAAGACTACTGGGGCCGCGTCAACTGCAACGGCCCCCGCGCATGTTACGACGAAGGGAAGCGTCTGGCCGAAACTTTGATGATGGACTACCACCGCCAGAACAGGGTGGACACGCGCATCATACGCATCTTCAACACCTACGGGCCGAGGATGCTCGAGAACGACGGGCGCGTCGTCTCGAACTTCATCATGCAGGCGCTCAGGGGCGAGGAACTGACCATCTACGGCGACGGCAGCCAGACGCGCGCGTTCTGCTACGTGGACGACCTCGTGGAGGGGATGATACGGCTGATGAACGTCGAGGAGGGCGAGCGGCCCGAGATTGACGTGCACGACCCAGTGAACGTCGGCAACCCCGGCGAGTTCACGATGAGGGAGCTGGCCGAGGAGGTCGGGCGCGCCGCCGGAGTCGAGGTGCGAACGCGCTTCTGCCCGCTCCCGCAGGACGACCCGCGACAGCGGCGGCCCGACATCTCGCGCGCGCGTGCGCTCCTCGGCTGGTCGCCCACCGTCACCTTAAGCGAGGGGCTCAAGCGGACGGTCGCTTACTTCGCGGGAAGAATGAAGCCGAAAGTGACGAGCGATGACAGATAAGAAACGGGCCGGGCGCGCTTCGATGAACGTGCCGGAGATGTGCCTGTCGGCGCTGAAGAGGCACGGCAAGCCGGACGCGCTCAACCTCAAGAAAGAGGGTCAGTGGCTGCACATACCCGGCGCAGACATCGTCAGGCGCGTGCGCGCCGTCGCCCTCGGCCTCTCGGCGCTCGGCGTCAGGAAGGGCGACCGCGTGGCGCTGCTCTCCGAGAACCGGCCCGATTGGTCTGTCGTTGACCTCGCCATCCTCAGCCTCGGCGCCGTCAACGTCCCCATCTACACGACGCAGGCGCCCGAACAGGTTCGCTACATCCTGGAAGACTCCGGCGCGCGCGTGCTCTTCGTCTCGGGCCGCAAGGTCTATCGCCACGCGCGTCCCGGCGTCGAGCCCGTCTCCGGGCTTGAAAAAGTTATCTTCTTCGACGAGGGCGCGGCCGACCTGCACGAGCGCGCCATGACGCTCTTCGACATGGAGATAACCGGCGCCGAGATGGACGCCGCCGAGCCGGAGGTCTTCAGCCGCATCCTCGACGCGGTCGAGCCCGACGACCTGGCGACGATAATCTACACCTCGGGGACGACGGGCGAGCCCAAAGGCGTGATGCTCACGCACGAGAGCTTCGTCTCGAACGTGCTCTCGATAGGGCGGACGCTCCCCATCTTCTCGACGGACGTTTCGCTCTCCGTGCTGCCGCTCTCGCACATATTCGAGCGCACCGTCTTCTACGTCTTCTGCCACTGCGGCGTCTCAGTCTATTACGCCGCCTCCTTCGACCTCGTCGGCGAGTACCTGCGCGAGGTGCGGCCGACGATTATGACGGCCGTGCCGCGCCTCTTCGAGAAGGTCTATCACAAGATTCTGAAGCGGGGGACTTCGGCGGGCGGCTGGCGCTCGCGGCTCTTCCTGTGGGCTCTGGGCGTCGGGCAGCGCTACGCCGAGTTGAAGGACAAGGGCGAGCAGGTGCCGCCGCTCCTCGAGATTCAGCAGGAGGCGGCGAGCCGCCTAGTCTTCTCGAAGTGGCGCGAGGGCGTGGGGGGCCGCCTGCGCTACTTCGTCTCGGGCGGGGCGTCGCTCTCGCCCGCGCTCTCCTACGCCTTCCTCGGCGCGGGCGTCAACATCCTCCAGGGCTACGGCATGACGGAGACCTGCATCGTCTCGGCCAACCGCCCCGACGACAACCGCGTCGGCTCGGTGGGCAGGCCCTTCCCCGGCATCGAGGTTGAGACGGACGAAGAGGGCGAGATACTTGTGCGCGGCCCGAACGTCATGCGCGGCTACTACAACCACCCCGAAGAGACCGCCGCCGTCTTCACGGACGACGGCTGGTTCAGGACGGGCGACGTTGGGCGCTTGGACGAGGACGGCCGGCTCTACATCACCGACCGCAAGAAGGAGCTCTTCAAGCTCTCGAACGGCAAGTACGTCGCGCCGCAGCTCGTCGAGAGTTTGATTAAGGAGAGCGCGTACGTGAGCCAGGTCGTCGTCGTCGGCGCGGGGCGCAAGCAGCCGGCCGCGCTCATCGTCCCCGACTGGGAGGCGCTCGCCTCGGCGCTCCCCACGCCGCAGGCCGAGGAGCACACGCTGCGCGCCGCCTGGAGTCAGAACCCGGCGGCCGTCAAGCTCGTCCAGCGCGAGGTGGCCGAACTGACCAAGCCGCTCCACGACTACGAGCGCGTCCGCCGCGTCGCGCTCCTGCCCGAAGACTTCTCCATCGACGGCGGCGAACTCACCCCCACCCTTAAGGTCAAGCGCCGCGTCATCGACGAGAAGTACAGCGGCCTCATCGAGGAAATTTACAACGGCGCCGGGGCGGCGAAAGAGGAGTAGGCAGCAGGCAGTAGAAAAAAGGAGCGGCGCGTCTCGGCCTCCCGGCCGGGCGCGCCGCTTCCGTATTCCCACTGACTACTCCCTCTTAAGCGTCGGTCAGCGTCAGGCGGTCGATCTCGACGAGGGCGCCGGCGAAGCGCGCGCGGTTGTGGGGGGGCTCGGAGAGGAGGTCTTCCGCGAGGCGGCGCAGGTGCCCCGGCATCGGGAGTTCGGCGAAGGGGAGAGCTTCCGCCGGCGGCGCGTGCAGGGAGAGCAGATGCGCCTCCGCGCCGCAAAAGTCGCAGGACGCCAGGTGCTCGGCGACGCCGGCCCCGCCCGACGCGACGCGCGCGCCGAGGCAGAAGGTCAGAAGCGTCTCCGAACCCGGACACGTCCGAAGCTTACGGAACCGTGCTGTGCTTGTGACAGGCATGAGTGCTCCTCGAAGTCTCTTATTCTCCTCGCCGGGCGCGGGGGGCCGGGGCGACGCGAGCGAAGCGCTTTCGGTTAAAGCACAGCGCAGGGCGTAGGTCTTTTGGTGAAGGCGCAGTGGCCGCGTTCACGGGC
>DASPKR010000537.1:0-5673 GCA_035627975.1 Pyrinomonadaceae bacterium
CGGGCGGTGAAGGGCGCGGCGTCCAGGAAGGGCGCGCCGGCGCGGCCACGCATCGGCTTCCACGCGCCGATTGCCGGGGGCCTGGCGAACGCTCTGCTGAAAGCTAAAGAGCACGGGTGCGACGCCGTGCAGATGTTCTCGCGCAACCCGCGCGGCTGGAAGGCCCGGCCTTTGGAGCCGGAAGAGGTCGCCCACTTCAAGCGCGTGCGGCGCGCGTCTGGCGTCAAGGTGGTAGCGGTGCACGCCAACTACCTCATCAACCTCGCGGCGGCCGACGAAGAGATTCGCTCGAAGAGTGTCGCGTCCTTCCGCGAGGAGGTCGAGCGCGCCCTGCTGCTCGGCGCAGACTACCTCATCGTCCACCCCGGCAGCGCGCGCGGCGCCTGCGAATCGGACGCGCTGCGAACCTGCGCAGAGAGCCTGAAGTCCGCTTGCACCGGCCTTAAGATGAGGCGCTTCCGCATACTCATAGAGAACACGGCCGGGCAGGGCGAGTGCATAGGCCACCGCTTCGAGCACCTGCGCGAAATCTCGGCGCGCTGCCCTGAACTGAACCTCGGCGTCTGCCTCGACACGGCGCACGCTTTCACGGCCGGCTACGATCTTCGCGACGAGGACGGGCTCTCGGCCGCGCTCGACTCGCTCGGCCGTCAGGTAGGCCCCCGCAACGTCCTCGCCGTCCACTTCAACGACTCGCGCGCCGCCTACAACTCGCGCGTTGACCGCCACTGGCACATAGGCCTCGGCCACATCGGCGCCGAGGCGCTCAGGCGCGTCGCCACCGACCCGCGCCTTGCGCACGCCGCCTTCCTGCTCGAAACCCCGCAGGACGAGTTGGCCGACGACGCGCGCAACCTCGGCGTGCTACGCTCTTTCCTCGACGGCAACGACGCGCCCGCCGGGAAGGAGGAAGCCATTTTGGACATCCGACTGAAAGACCGCACCGAAGGCCCCTTCTACCTTCAGATACGCCGACAGGTCGAGGCGCTAATCTCGGCGGGGCAGCTCAAGCCCGGCGACGCGCTCCCCTCGCCCGCCTCGCTCGGGCAGAGGCTCTCCGTTGACCGCGGCGAAGTCCAGCGCGCCTACTTCGAGTTGGAGCACGCCGGCCTCGTCACGAAGAGCACGGGCCGCGACTTTCTCGGCAAAGAGAAGGTCACTTACGCGGTGAAGTAGGGCGGAATACGATTCGACAAGCGCGGCGGTGTTGCGCTAAGATTGCCGGGCATTAAGAGGCGCGCGAGCGCCGGTTAGTTTATGAAGCGATTTGACCACCCAGTTAAGCTCCTCCTTACGGTGCCGCAGCGCGGGCGCCGCGCGTGAGAGCGCGCGTCGGGCGGTGCGGCGACACTCCTGAGCGGAAATCAAACCGACAAGAGAATAGGTCCGGCCGCCGGCTTTGTTTGTGAAGGCCGGGGCGTTTCTGTACCGTGAGGTAAGGAAAGGCGAGAGTTTGTCATGGACGAAAAGTATTTTCCCGATAAGATCGAGGAGAAGTGGCAGAAGTTTTGGGAGGAGTCGGGCGCTTTCAACGCTGAGCCCGACCCGGCGCGCGAGAAGAAGTTTTACTGCCTGGAGATGCTCCCTTACCCTTCGGGCTTCCTGCACATGGGCCACGTGCGCAACTACTCCATAGGTGACGCGCTGGCGTGGTTCAAGCGCCTGCAAGGCTTCAACGTGCTGCACCCTATGGGGTGGGACAGCTTCGGCCAGCCGGCAGAGCAGGCCGCAATCAAGCGGGGCGTGATGCCCCGCGAGTGGACCGAGGCGAACATCGAGCACATGCGCGGGCAGTTCAAGCGCATGGGCTTCAGCTTCGACTGGCGGCGCGAGGTCGCGGCGCACCGGCCAGAATATTACAAGTGGGATCAGTGGTTCTTCCTGCGCATGCTGGAGAGGGGCTTGGCCTACAAGAAGGTCTCGCCCGTCAACTGGTGCCCGCGCGAGGAGACCGTGCTGTCGAACGAGCAGTCGTCGGGCGGTGTGTGCTGGCGCTGCGGCGCGGCCGTCGAGAAGCGCGACATAGAGCAGTGGTTCCTGCGCATCACCCACTACGCCGAAGAGCTGCTGGACGGCATGCGCGAGATAGAGGCGGGCTGGCCCGAGCGCGTGCTGACGATGCAGCGCAACTGGATAGGCAAGAGCGAAGGCGCCTACGTCGAGTTCCAGGTTAAAGATACCAAAGAGCGCGTCAGCGTCTTCACCACGCGCATAGATACCATCTACGGCGCGACCGCCGTCGTCGTCTCCGTTGACCACCCGGTCATCGTCTATTCGCCGCTCAGGGATGAGGTCGAGCGCTTCGCCGAGCGCGTCAGGGCCGCGCGCTCGGCCGCGCGCGCGCCGGGCGAGGAAGAGGAGAAGGAGGGCATAAACACCGGGCTGCTGGCCGTCAACCCTTTCAGCGGCGAGCAGATTCCCGTCTGGGCAGCTAACTACGTCCTGGCCGAGTACGGCACCGGCGCTGTGATGAGCGTGCCGGCGCACGACGAGCGCGACTTCGAGTTCGCGCAGAAATACTCGTTGCCCGTCCGCCGCGTCATCGAGCGCGTCTCGCACGGGCAGGAGGCCATCCCGCGCGACCCGGAGGCGGAAGACCAGTCGGCCGCGATGACGCACGCCTTCACGGACTACGGGATACTGGTCAACTCCGACCGCTGGAGCGGCATGCTCTCGGCGCGCGCGAAGCGCGAGATGGCCGAGTTCGCCGCGCGTGAGGATTTCGGGCAGCCGGCCACGACCTACCGCCTGCGCGACTGGGGCATCTCGCGCCAGCGCTTCTGGGGCGCGCCCATACCCGTCATCTACTGCGACCGCTGCGGCGTCGTCCCCGTCCCCGACGAAGATCTGCCCGTCGTGCTGCCGGAGCGCGCTGAGTTCACGGGCGCGGGCCGCTCGCCGCTGGCCGGCGTCGAGGAGTTCGTCAACGCCACCTGCCCGAAGTGCAAAGGCGCGGCGCGGCGGGAGACGGACACGATGGACACCTTCATTGATTCGTCGTGGTACTTCTTCCGCTACGCCGACCCTCGGAACGACCGCGCGCCGTTCGGCGAGGAGGCGGCGAGCTACTGGACGCCGGTTGACCAGTACATCGGCGGCGTCGAGCACGCCGTGATGCACCTGCTCTACACGCGCTTCTGGACGAAGTTCATGCGCGACATAGGGCTGGTGCGCTTCAACGAGCCCGTCGAGCGCCTGATGACGCAGGGCATGGTCGTCGCCGAGACCTTCTACCGCGAGGGCGAGGAGCCGGGCTCGAAGGTCTTCTTCAACCCGGCCGACGTGGAGGTAGAGCGCGACGAGCGCGGGCGCATCTCGCGCGCGACGCTCGTAAAGGACGGGCTGCCCGTCGAGGTCGGGCCGTTCGAGAAGATGTCGAAGTCGGTCAACAACGGCGTTGACCCGAACGAGATGATAACGGCCTACGGCGCCGACGCCACGCGCCTGTTCACGCTGTTCGCCGCGCCGGTCGAGAACGACCTGCGCTGGCTGGAGGCCGGCATTGACGGCGCGCTCAGGTTCCTGCGCCGCACGCACTCTGCCGTCTTCCGCTGGCGCGCGTCGCTGCGCCATGCGCCCCGCGACGCCGGGTCGGCCGGCGAGTTCTCCGAGGAGGCGCGGCGGCTGCGCCACGAGACGCACCGGACGATTGCGCGCGTCACCGACGACTTTGAAGCCCTGCGTTTCAACACGGCCGTCGCGGCGATGATGGAGCTGATGAACGCGCTGGGCGAGTTCAGGGCGACGCCGCAGAGCGCGACGCCCGCCGACCTGTTCGCCGTGCGCGAGGCTTTGGAGGCGCTGGTCTTGATGCTGGCGCCGCTGACGCCGCACGCGTCCGAGGAGATGTGGGAGGGCCTGGGCCACGGGGGCGGCCTGCTGGGCGGCGGCGCGCGCTGGCCTCGGGCCGACGAGGCGCTCGCGCGCAAGGAGCAGCTCGAAATCCCCGTCCAGGTCAACGGCAAGGTGCGCGGGCGCGTCCACGTCGGGGCCGACGCCACCGACGAGGAGGTGCGCGCCGCCGCTCTCGCCGACGAGCGCGTGCGCGGCTGGACTGAGGGCAAGGACGTGCTCAAAGTCATCGTCGTCCCCCGCCGCCTCGTCAACATCGTCGTCCGCTGAGACTATTGCGTAGTGCGGATTTCGGATCGCGGGTTGAAAGACAAGCTCTTCTATTCCGTGATCCGAAATCCGCCGCCCGCAATTTGAATCCTTCTCGCGCGCCCGTTACACTCTCCCCTTCTCCCGTCCACGCCCGCCTCGGCGGGCCCATGCTGACAAAAGTTTTTACGGAGATTTACGAGATGAGACTCCCTCTGTTCAGGCGCGCGGGCCTCGCGCTCTTCGTCGTCGGCCTCTTTTCCGTGACCGCCTCGGCGCAGCTAGGCGGCCTGGGCGGCCTCGGCGACAAGCTCAAGAAGAAGAATCCGGCGGCCAAGCTGCTCGAAGGCAAGCCGCCCATCACCACCAGCCTCGAAGACGCGAAGTGGGGCGACGCCTCGCACGACGGCTTCGCGCCGCGCGAGGCCGTGCGCTCCCTTATGACTTTGCAGCGCACGCCGAACGGCGGCTTCGTGTTGCAGCCCGGCTACTACGCGATGCAGACGCAGAGCTACTGCCTGAAGGCCGGCACGCACGGCCCGGGCGGCGGCGACGGCTACCTCTACGCGCCGCCGAAGGGGCCGGCCGAGGACGCCGTGATGACCATCGTCCGCCACTCGGTCAACCGCCCCGAGATCGATCAGCAGCGCATACAGCAGTTGCTGTGGGCCATCATCGCCCGCGCGAAGTTCGAGGACTTGGCCTCGGAGCTTAAGGCGACGGCCTCGCAGCTTCTCACGCCGCGGCAGCTCGCCTCGCTGAACCGCAGCGCGCTCGACGTGCTCCACGGCAACGCCCTGACCGACGCGCTCGGCGGCGTGCCGGAGCCCCTGCGCCAGATCGCGCAGGCCGAGGCGCAGCTCCGCCAGATGCTGACCACGCCCGGCGCGTCCTTCGCCGAGATGGAGCGCGTCGCGGTCTTGAGCGGCAACGCGCCGCTAGGCCCTGGCAGCCGCGACGTGCCGAGCGGCCGCTGGTCTCTGCACCCGGACGGCTACTACGTGCGCTACCTCCCCTCGGGCTACAGCTCGACGCGCGTGGAAATCTGGGTGCCGCAGGGCAGCCCCTCGGTCGGCAAGGAGTACGACCCGGCGACGCACATAGCCGTCCCCGGCAACACCGCGCGCCAGCGGCTCATACAGTCCGGCCGCGCGCAACGCGAGCAGTAAAGGCGGCGCCCCACACCGCCCCCGACTGACCATGCGCCTCCGGCGTGAACCGTGGTTAACGGCGAGCGCCTCGCCCCCTCGCGCGGCACGGTCAACAGCGACGTGGTGTTGATAAGCTCGGCCTGGCCCGAATGAAACTCCCGGACAAAGCGGGGCGGCGGCCGTCGTCAATGAGTTGACGACGGCCGCCGCCCCGCTTTGTCACGAGGGTTAGGGTTGGCCGAAGCGGCCGCGGTACTCTATCGAGAGGATGAAGGCGCGCACCATCTCGGCACGGTTGACGCGCGAGAGCGCCACGGTCTCGTCGCGCACGTCCTCGCCCGGCAGGCTGAAGGAGTTCATCTTCGCCAGCCAGAAGTCGAAGCCGGCGTAGTTCGTGTCGGGCGCGTCGTTCGGGTTGCGC
>DASPKR010000538.1:0-4708 GCA_035627975.1 Pyrinomonadaceae bacterium
TCAAAGGCGAAGAGAATCCGGCGCAGGAAACTGTCAACACTCCTCTTGTGCCTGCTCTTCATGTGTCAAAGCGTCGCGGCCGCGCCGGGGCAAGTGACGCGGCCTCTCGTCTCCGAAGTTGACCCGTTCGTCGGCGTTGACGGCGGGGGCAACACCGTCCCCGGCGCTAAAGTCCCTTTCGGCTTCGCGAACCCGAGCCCCGACACCGCGCCGAACCCCGACCCGAACAGTTGGGCGACCAACGGCTACGAGTCCGACAGGGAGATCATCGGCTTCTCGCAGACGCACGTTTCGGGCACGGGCGGCGAGGGCAAGTACGGCAACTTCCGCGTCACGCCGCAGACGGGCTGGGTCGAGCTTAAAGACCTCGCCTCCCCCAAGCGGGACGAGCGGGCCGAGCCCGGCTACTACGCCGTCACGCTCACGAAGCCGGACGTCCGCGCCGAGTTGACGACGACCCGGCTCGTCGCCGTCCACCGCTACACTTTCCCCCGCGCGACGGGCGCGCACCTCGTCTTCGACGCCGGCTCCGTCGTCCTCACCGGCGGCGGCGCGGGCCGCCGGCAGCAGCCCATCGCCAGCTCCGCGCGCGTCGTCGCGCCCGACCGCGTAGAGGGCATGGGCAGCTTCATAGGCGGCTGGAACCCTTCGCCCTACACGCTCTACTTCTCGGCCGAACTCTCGCGCCCCTCCGCCGCGCACGGCGCCTGGCGCGGCGACGAAGTGTATGCCGGCGCGCGCTCGGTCGCGGGCGAGCAGGCGGGCGCCGGCCTCTACCTCACCTTCGACGCGGCCGCGGGCGCCACCGTCGAAATCAAGATCGGCCTCTCTTTCGTGAGCGCCGAGAAGGCGCGCGCAAACATCGCGCGCGAGACCCGCGGGGCGGGCTTCGACGAAGTCCGTCGCCGCGCCTCGCGCGAGTGGGAGCAGGCGCTCGCGAAGATAAGGGTCGAGGGCGGCAGCGAAGAGGAGCGCCGCATCTTCTACACGGCGCTCTACCGCTCTCACTACATGCCGCACGACCTCTCGGGGGAGAACGCCTGGTGGCGCTCGGCCGAGCCGCACTACGAAGACTACTACGCCCTCTGGGACACCTTCCGCACGCTCCACCCCCTGCTAACGTTGATCCAGCCGAGAAGGCAGCGCGACATGGTGCGCTCGCTCGTGGGCACATACCGGCATACGGGCTGGATGCCGGACGCGCGCATCGCCGGCTCGAACGGCATGACGCAGGGCGGCTCGAACTCAGACGTAGTCATAGCCGACGCTTTCGTGAAGGGCCTGAAGGGGGTTGACTACAAGACGGCCTACCGCGCGATGGTCAGGAACGCCGAGGAGGACAGCCCGCGCCCGCTCTACGAAGGGCGCGAGGCCGCCGAGTACCGCGAGCGCGGCTACCTCAGCACGAGATGGGAGCGCTCCGCCTCGCGGACTTTGGAGTACGCCTACAACGACTTCTGCGTCGCGCAGGTCGCGCGCGGGCTGGGGAAGACGGCCGACTACCGCAAATACCTCGCGCGCTCGCGCAACTGGGCGAACCTCTGGGACGCCGCGACCAAGTCAATCCGCCCGCGCGAGCCGGACGGGCGCTGGATGGAGCCCTTCGACAAGACGAAGCTATACATGCTCGACTACCCGCGCTTCATTTGGATGAGCGCGCCCTACTACGAGGGCTCCGCCTACCAGTACTCGACCTACGTCCCGCACGACGCGCGAGGCCTCATCGAGCGCGTGGGCGGCGACGAGGAGTTCACCCGCTGGCTCGACGCGTTCTTCGGCGAGGGCGGCGCGGGCGGCGAGGCGCTCAGGCCCGAGGGGCTCTACACTCAAGGGAACGAGCCCGACCTGCTCGCGCCTTTCCTCTACACGCACGCCGGCCGCCCCGACAAAGCGCAGGCGCGCGTGCGACAGATTATGCGCAGGGAGTACCGGGTGGGGCGCGCCGGGCTGCCGGGCAACGACGACGCCGGCACTATGTCTTCGTGGTACGTATGGAACGCCGCCGGGCTCTACCCGAACGCCGGGCAGGCGTTCTACTACATCGGGAGCCCCGTCTTCACGCGCGCCGTCGTCACGCTCGGCGCGGGCCGCGCCTTCGAGATAGAAGCGCCGGCGGCTTCGGCGTCGAACATCTACATCCAGTCCGCGCGGCTCAACGGGAAGGCGCTCGAACGCGCCTGGCTCACGCACGCAGAGGTCTCGCGCGGAGGCCGGCTGGTTCTGCGAATGGGCGACCGCCCCTCGGCGTGGGGGCGCGCGAGCCGGCCTCCGTCAATCCCCGCGCGCTGAAGCTCAGGGGCGGAAGACGAGGCAGGTGGTCGTCCCGTGCGCGTAGAGTTTGCCTTCGGCGTCAACGATCCGGCCTTCGGCCGTGGCCGTCCGCCCGCCGAGGTGAACGAGCGCCGCCTCGCAGCGCACCGGCCCCGTCCGCACAGTCATCGCCCGCACGAAGTTGACCTTAATCTCTAGCGTCGTGTAGCCCGCCCCGGCCGGCAGCGCGGAGTGGACGGCGCAGCCCATCGCCGAGTCGAGCAGCGTGGCAGCTAGCCCGCCGTGCACGACGCCGATGGGGTTGTAGTGGCACTCGGCCGGCTCCGCGGCGAAGACGGCCCGGCCCTCATTCACCTCGACGAGCGCGAAGTTGAGGAGCGCGCCGATGGGCGGGCGCGGCAGCTCGCCCGCCGCGATCCTGCGCAGGTATTCGAGGCCGGGCAGGCCGCGGCCCGCCTCGGCCAGCGCCTGCGGGTCTTCCCATCTGAGCGTCAGCGTCCGCTCTATATTTTCGTCGTCGGGCATGCGATCCTCGGCGGCCGTCTCAGCGCGTCGTGACCAGTGGCAGCACGACGTGGCTGGCCCGCCCCGGCGCGTGATAGACGCGCTGAGTGGCCTTCCTGTAGTCGCCCGGCTTTGCCCAGAAGATGTTGGGGACGAAGGTCTGCGGGTTGCGGTCGTAGAGCGGGAACCAGCTCGACTGAACCTGCACCATGATGCGGTGGCCGGGCAGGAAGACGTGGTTGGCGGTCGGCAGGTCGAAGCGGTAGAGCAGCGGCTTGTCGGGCGTTATCGCCTTCGGCGTTTCGAGGCTCTCGCGGTAGCGCCCGCGGAAGATGTCCGCGGCGACCATCAACTGGTAGCCGCCCATCTCGGGCTGCCCGGCGACCTCGTCCGGGTAAACATCTATGAGCTTCACGACCCAGTCAGAGTCCGTGCCGCTCGTCGAGGCGAAGAGGTTGACGACGGGCTCGCCGCTTATCTTCAACGGGGCGGTCAGAACGTCGGAGACGAAGGCGAGCACGTCGGGCCGTCCAGACGCCTCGCGCTGGTCGTCCACGAGCCACTCGGGCCAGCGGCCGCCGGCGGCGCCTACCGGCCGGATGGGGCGCGCGCGGAACGCGACGGGCTTCGCCGGGTCCGAGACGTACTCGGTGAAGGCCGCGCCGCCCGCCCCGGCCGCGTCGAGCCCCGCCTTCAAGCCCGCGGCGAGGTAGAGCGGCGTCGGGCGCACGCTGCAACCGGCCTGGCACCCGGCGGGCCACGAGGGCAGGCGGCGCCAGGTGTTCGTCCCCGTCTCGAACGCCGTGACGGGCGCCACGTCGGCCTTCGGCGCGCCCTCCTTCAGGTACTGGTCCAGGAACGGCCGGAGGATTTCGCGGCGGAAGGTGAGCGAGGTGTCGCTGCCGAAGTGCAACGCGCCGAGCGAGCTGCCGTCGCGGATCATCTGTCCGTGATACCACGGGCCGATGACGAGGAAGACCTTGTTGTTGGCCGTGTCCTTCGGCTCGATGGCCTCGTAGACGGCCGGCGCGCCGTAGATGTCCTCCTGGTCCCAGAGGCTGTGGACGAGCATGACGGGAACCTTGAGCGGCTGCGAAGCGAGCACCTTGTCCACCGCCTGCTCGCGCCACCACGCGTCGTAGGTCGGGTGCTCCAGAAGCTTGCGCCAGAACCCTAGCTGTTCGAGCCCGCGGCGCCGCCCCAGCTCGCCGGCCGAGCCCGCCTCCATGTACATGTCGTAGTCATCGTAGTGGCTCGCCCACCACTTCAGCTCCGACTTGCGCGTGGCCTGCTGGTCGTAGATGAAGGGCATCATCTGCTGCCGGAACGCGCCGTTGTGGAACCAGTCGTCGCCGAGCCAGCCGTCCACCATCGGGTTCATCGGCACAGAGACCTTTAGCGCCGGGTGCGGGTTGACTAACGCCATCAGCGGCAGGAACCCGTTGTAGGAGATGCCGAGGATGCCGACGCGGCCGTTCGACTCGGGGACGTTCCGCACGAGCCACTCGATCGTGTCGTAGGTGTCGGTCGAGTGGTCAACGCTCGTCGGGTTCAGAGGCCCTCGCAGCGGGCGGTTCATCACGTAATCGCCCTCGGAGCCGTGCTTGCCGCGCACGTCCTGCACGACGCGTATGTAGCCGCCCTCGACTACCACGTCCGTCGCGTTGTCGTAGCCGTAAAGGCTCGGGCCGATGTGCGAGCTGTTCGTGTGGGTCGTGAGCGCCGTGGCGTCGTAGGGCGTTCGCGTGAGCAGCATGGGCGCGCCCTTCGCGCCTTTGGGGACGAGTATGACCGTGTGCAGCCTCACGCCGTCGCGCATCGGTATCATCACTTCGCGGCGGGCGTAGTCGAAGCCGTAGTCGGTGGGCTCGAACTTCGCGGGAGTCTCGCTCTGGAGCGTCGCCTGCGCCGACGCCGGGACGATGGCCGACAA
>DASPKR010000539.1:0-7848 GCA_035627975.1 Pyrinomonadaceae bacterium
ACGCCCTCCTCAATCGCGAACGGGTTCTTCAGGAGCCCGCGCTCGCGCAGCGTCATCGCCGGGATGGCGATGAAGGTTAGCGCCATCAGCAGGCAGACGGACGTGAAGAAGAGGCTGTCAATGGTCAGGAAGTTGCCGGCGCTCGCGGCGTTCGTCGCCGCGAGCGCGAGGAAGCCCGCTGCCAGTAGCACGCAGACGCCCATCAGCAGCGCGTCCGACTTTTTGAAAAGTGACGGAAGGGCCATCTCTCCTCCGCTAGTTCGTCGTCATGTCCACGGACATCAGGTAGATGAGCGGGAAGACGAACATCCAGACGAGGTCAACGAAGTGCCAGTAGAGCCCGCTTATCTCCACGTCCTCGTGGCGGGTGCGGCCTATGCGCGCGGCGATGAAGCCGAGATAGACGACGCCCGTGAAGACGTGGAACATGTGAAGGCCCGTTATCGCGAAGAAGCTCGCGCCGAAGAGCGGCGGCGCCTGCGGCCAGTGCTCGGCCCACAGGTGCGCGAAGTGGCTGCCCGGCTTCACGCCGAAGGGGCGAAGGCCCTCGCCAATCAGGTTGCTCCACTCGATGAGGTGGAGGACGAGGAACATGAGCCCCCCGAACATCGTCGCGCCTATCCAGCGGCGAGCGGCCCGCAGGCGGTTCTGCGCCGACGCCCTGACGGCCATCACCATCGTGAAGCTCGACGCCAGCAGGAAGAGCGTCATCACGGTAGAGAAGACGACGCTAGGCGAGAACTTGAAGGGCGTGGGCCAGTGGACGCTCGCCGCGCGCGCGTAGCTGTAGGCGACGAGCATGGCCGAGAAGGTCATCGCGTCCGAGACGATGAAGAGCCACATGCCGAGCTTGCGGTGGCCGACGCGGTAGGGGAGCGCCCCCCCGTCCCACTCAGTCGCCGGCAGTTGCCCAACGCGCGCTTCCGTGCTCAATGCGTCACCTCCAGAGTAAAAGGAGAAGGAATATGGAGACCCACAGAAAGTCCATGAAGTGCCAGTAAATCCCCGCGGCGTCGGTGAGCACCCGCCGCTTCGGCCCGCCGGCCGCGGCCCCGCGCCGCGCGTAGGCCAGTAGAAAGGCGAGGGCGAGTATCCCGCCGAGCAGGTGCAAAGCGTGCAGCCCCGTGAAGACGTAGAAGAAGGAGCTGTGCGGGTTGGACGCCAGATAGACGCCTCGCGCGACGAACTGCCGCCAGGCGAGGAACTGCGACGCGAGGAAACCGAAGCCGAGCGCCAGCGTCACGCTTAGCCAGAGCCGGTACGCGGCCTCGTCGCCCCGCGCGAGCGCCCGCTTCGCGACCGAGAACGTCACGCTGCTTACGACGATGAGCGCGGTGCTCACCCATACGAACGAAGGGAGATTGACCGGCTTCCAGTCGAACGAGGTCGGCAGCCCCGAGCGCACGACGTAGGCGCTCGCCAGCGCCGTGAACATCATCAGTATCGAGGCGACGCCCACGAGGACGCCTATGCGGTAGCGGTCGTGCGAAAGCTCGCGCCGCGGGCGGTCGTCCCCCCCGCCTCCCCCGGGGCCGCCCCCGCCGGGGCCTCCGCCGTTCGGCCCCCTGCCGTTCGGCCCGCGGGGCGGGCGACCGCCGCGCGGCCGCACGGTCGAGATGTCGAGCACGCCCTCGGCTTGAGTCACCTTCTCCCTCTCACCTGTTTTCGTGGCCGTTGTGACCATTTCCCCGTCCTTGTACTGCCCCCGCGCTCGCCGGCTCGTTCGGCGCCGTCTCGTCCGGCGTCGTCTGCATCACGTAGTCGTCGGGCGCGCCCGGCACCGAGTACTCGTATGCGCCGCGATAGACGACGGGCGGCACGCCGCCGAAGTTGTCGTGCGGCGGCGGGGTCGCGGTCGTCCACTCGAGAGTCGTCGCCTCCCACGGGTTGTCCGAGGCGCGCTCGCCCTTGAAGATGCTCCAGAAGAAGTTGAAGAGGAAGACGACCTGCACGGCGGCCGTGATTATCGCCGCCCAGGTCGTGAACTGTATCAGCGAGACGGTCGGGGCGTTGAAGTCGAAGACCATCCTCATCTCGCCGTTCACGAACTCGTAGAACTGCGAGTAGCGGCGCGGCAGGCCCACGATGCCCATCGAGTGCATCGGGATGAAGATGGCATAGACGCCTATCATGGTGGGCCAGAAGTGAATCTTGCCCAGCCGCTCGCTCATCATCCGGCCGAACATCTTCGGGAACCAGAAGTACATCCCGGCGAACATGCCGAAGATGGCCGCCACGCCCATCACGAGGTGGAAGTGGCCGAGCACGAAGTATGTGTCGTGCATTGAGAGGTCGAGCGAAGTCTGCCCGAGCACGAGCCCAGTGATGCCGCCCGCCACGAAGAGTGAGACGAAGCCGATGGAGAACAGCATCGGCGTCGTGAAGCGTATTCGCCCGCCCCAGAGTGTCCCGAGCCAGTTGAAGGTCTTAATCGCCGACGGCACGCCTATCGAGAGCGTGAGCACCGAGAAGGCCATCCCCGTGTAGGGGCTCATGCCCGAGAGGAACATGTGGTGGCCCCAGACGAAGAAGCCGAGCAGGCCGATCGCGAACATGGCGAAGACCATCGCGCGGTAGCCGAAGACCGGCTTGCGGGCGAAGGTCGAAAGTATGTGCGAGGTCACGCCCATGCCGGGCAGTATCGCGATATAGACCTCCGGGTGGCCGAAGAACCAGAAGAGGTGCTGCCAGAGTATGGGCGAGCCGCCCTGATGGTCTATCAGAGTCGTTCCGTTCGATAGCCCGCCGGGGATGAAGAAGCTCGTGCCGGCGTTGCGGTCGAGGAAGAGGAGAACGCCCGCGGCGAGAAGCACCGGGAACGAGAGAAGGGCGAGAATCGCGGTGGTGAACCAAGACCAGCACGTGAGCGGCATCCTCATCAGTGACATGCCGCGCGTCCGAAGGTTCAGGAGCGTGACGATGAAGTTGAGAGCCCCCAAAAGCGACGCGACGCAGAAAATCGCGATGCTGATAATCCAGAGGTTCATGCCCATCCCCATGCCGGGGACGTTCAGTGTCTCTCCTATCGCCGAAAGGGTCGGGTAGGCCGTCCACCCGCCCGTCGGCCCGACGACGGGCATCTTGCTGAAGTCGGGGGCGAAGTCTGAGCTGCTGTTGCCGCCGACGAAGATGGCGGCGACGATGACGATGAGGCCCACGAGCGTCGTCCAGAACGAGAGCATGTTCAGGACGGGGAAGGCCATGTCGTCGGCGCCGATTTGAATCGGCAGGAAGTAGTTGCCGAAGCCGCCCTGCGGCGCCGTCGTCAGCACGAAGAAGACCATAATGGTCCCGTGCATGGTGACGAGCGAGAGGTAGAACTCGGGCGTCATCACGCCGTTCGGAGCGCCCTCCGGGAAGAGCGTCCCGAGAATCGGCCACGAAGTGCCCGGCCAGGACAGGTTCATCCTCATCAGCACCGACATTATCAGCCCGACGAAGACCGAGAAGAGCGCGAGGAAGAGGTACTGGATGCCTATGATCTTGTGGTCAATGCTGAAGACGTACTTGCGTATGAAGCCGGTCGGGGGGTGGTGGTGGCCGTGGCCGGCCCCGGCGCCGCCGTGCGCGGCGTGCTCGGCGTGGGCGTCCGCCGCCGTCTCAGCCCCCTGTTGAATCTCAGCCTCTGCCATCTCTTTAAGCTCCTTGTCGGCAGTCAGTACTGAACCGGGTACTTGTTCAAAAGCTCTGTGGCGCGCCTCTGGAACTGCGCCTGCGGCAGGGTGGCGAGCGAGTTGTACTCGTCCTCGGGCAGGATGAGCATGAAGCTCTTCATCTTGTAGTGCTGCTGGCCGCAGAGCTCGGCGCACGCAATCTCGTAGCGGCCCGCCTTGACCGGCTTGAAGTGGACGTTAATGTCGAGGCCCGGCACGGCGTCCTGCTTGAACCGCAGCGGCGGCACCCAGAAGCTGTGCGTCACGTCGCGGGCCGTGAGCACGAGCTCGATGGGGCGGCCCACCTGCGCGATGAGTGTCTGGCTCACGGCGTCGTCCGCCGCGGCCGGGTCCGTCGAGTCTAGCCCGATGTAGTTGATTGACTCGTCGCTTATCTTCGCGGGGTCTGTGCGGCCGAACTTGCCGTCTGCGCCGGCGTAGTGGAAGTTCCACTGGAACTGCTGCGCGGTGACGCGCACGCGCGCCGAGTCGGCCGGCGCCCCCTCGAAGTGAAGGTTCGCCCAGACCCTCTGGCCGAGCACGGCGACCGTTATGAAGACGACGGCCGTGATGGCCGTCCAGAGAATCTCCATGCGGTTGTTGCCGTGCGAGTAGGCCGCGCGCGCGGCGCCGCCCGTGTCGCGGTAGCGCCAGATGATGTAGCCGAGCGCGACCTGCGCCGCCGTGAACGCGACGCCGACCACAATGATGGTGAGCATGAACTGCCTGTCGTAGGCGGGGCCGTGCTCCGTGATGGCGGCGGGGAACCACCAGCGCCCGCTCAGAAACATCCAGAGCGTCAGGCCCGTCATTACCCATATGAAGATCGCGAGAGCACGGCCCATAGAGCCTCCGGGGGAGCAGTAAGCAGTCAGCAGCCAGCTTTTTGCGCTCGGCCTGATAGCTGAATGCTAATTGCTGACCGCGTCATTTGTTGAAGACCATCAGCCCGAACAGTACGGGCAGGTATAGGACGGAGGCGAGCAGCAGGCGCCTCGCGCCCTGGCGCGTGTTTGCGAAGGCCGCGTGCAGGCTCGTGGCGAGGAAGAGCATGCCGAGCACGAACGCGCCGTAGAAATAGACGGGGCCTGTGGTGCCGAGCGCCGCCGGGAAGAGGCTCACGGGGACGAGCAGCAGAGTCCAGACGACTATCTGCAGGGCCGTGAGCCGCCCGTCGGGCTCGACCACGGGCAGCATCAGAATCCCCGCGCGCGCGTAGTCTTCGCGGTACATCCACGCTATGGCGAGGAAGTGCGGGAACTGCCACGCGAACAGTATGGCGAAGAGCGCCCAAGCCTCAGTGCCGACCTGCCCCGTCGCCGCAGTCCAGCCCATCAGCGGCGGCATCGCGCCGGGGAAGGCGCCCACGACGGTCGAGAGCGACGTGCGCGTCTTGAGCGGCGTGTAGAGCGCGAGGTAGCCGACGACGACGGCGACGCCGAAGGCCGCCGTCAGTACGTTGACGAAGGCCGCGAGGTAGATTTCCGCCAGCACTGTGAGCGCGGCGCCGAAGGCGAGCGCGTGCGCCGGCGCGAGCTTCCCCGTCGGCAGCGGGCGCGAGGCCGTCCGCCGCATGCGCGCGTCCACCCCGCGCTCCATGTACTGGTTCAGTGTCGCTATCCCGGACGAGAGCAGCGCTATGCCGGTTAGCGCGTTTGCGAAAGCGAGGTAGTCAATCGAACCCTTCGAGCCGAGGCAGAAGCCGGCGGCCGACGTGAGCACGATGAGGAAAGTGATGCGCGGCTTCGTAAGCTCTACGAAGGCGGCGAGCCGCGCTCGCGCCGCCGGCGGCGCGAGCGCGGCCGCCGACGGCACCTCTGAATTTATTTCGAGCGATAACTCCCTCATGAATCGGTGGCGCTTCCCTTCCCTGTCAGTGGTGGCCGATGAGCGGCAGCTCAAGCGCCGGCAGCACCTGTAGCGCGCTCTTCTGGCCCGAGTTGTCGGCCGCGAGCTGCGAGGCGCTGAACTTGAAGTCGGCCGACTTGCTCTCGCCCGCCGCGACCGTGACGCTCTGCGTCAGGCCCTTCGGGTACTTCTCGTGCCAGGCCGTGAGCGTGTAGGTGCCGGGCGGCACTCCCTTTATCTCGAAGCGGCCGTCCTTGCCCGAGACGGCGAAGAACGGGTGGCCGAGCACGCCGATGTAGGCGCGCATCCAGGGGTGCTGGTTGCACTTGACGGGGATGAGCGTCTCGGGGCGCGCGAAGGTCTTCTCAAGCGGGGGCGCGGATGGCCCCTGGCCCTGGTTGAACTTCGGGTTCTTGTCGGCCATCGCGTTGACGTTGTGCGATGTCGGGTCGCTGTTCAGGATTTGGAGCTTCTGGTTGGCCTGCACGCCGAGCACGTGCGGGACGTACTGGCAGCCCTTCTGGTCGAGGACGGCCGGCGTCGGGGGCGGCGTGAAGCTGTAGCCCTTGATGTCCTTGTCGCCAGCCTTGCCCTCGCTGATATAGACGAAGACGTTCTGAAGCTTGTCGCCGTTGATGACGATGTCTTCGGAGACGGCCTCGCCCGCCTGCGCGCAGACCGGGTCTTGATCCATGCTGATGGGCTTGGGGGCGGGCGCGGCGCCTTCGAAGTTGACGGCCCCGCTGATGATGCCTTCCTTGCCCGTCGGGCTGTAGGGCGTGAGGCTCGCGGTCTCGGACGACTCCTCTGTGCCGGCGTCGGCGGCGTCCTCCTCGTCGTCGGCACCGCCGCAGGCGGGCGAGAACGTCAGAAGGCAGAGCGCTGCGAGCAGCGCGACCAAAAACTTCGCGCGTTTAGAGCGCATGTAAGTTCCTCCTCGGGTATGAAAACTTTAGCCCAATGATACCGCGAACGGCCTCACGGCGAGAAATCGGGGCGGCGCTGTTGGCCGGACGCCGCCGACTGTCGCCAACGCGCCCGCTCGCGCCGGGTCGGGCTGCGCCCGGAGACTTGATGCTTGCGCGCCCCTCGCGCGCTCTTTAACTTTCCGACGCTCTGCGGCGGCGCGCGTCGTCGGGCGGCGGCCGCCGTGCGGTCGCGCGAGCCCGCGCGCTGACGCTTCGAGGCCACGGGCTGCGCGGGCGGCGCCGACACACCCGAGGGCGGCGCGCCCGACGGGGCTGGCTGTGCGCGGGCAGTGCGAGCCTGCTCTTCGGGGGTCATTTGCAACAGGTAGCGCACGAGCAGCCGTGCGTGGTCGCCGCGGTACTCGGAGGCGGAAGCCGGGAGCGGGCCGTTGAAGACCCAGCGCTCGCCCTCGCGCTTGAACAACTCCGAAGGCATCGCCGTCCCCGGCATGATCCGCTGCGGGTCTAGTAGCCAGCGGTAAGTCCAGTCGGGCTTAAGCCGCACGGCGGCGTCGAGGAAGTTCGGCGCCGTCGCCGTCTGGTCGTGGCCGGGGTCGCCCGTCATGTGGCACTTGAGGCACGGGGCGGCCTGGGACGTGAAGAGCGCGCGGGCGAGGTTTCGCTCCTCCTCGGTCAGGGGCTCGCTCTGCTCCTTGATGTGCGTCTCGTTCTGAGCCGAGACGGCGAGGAAGAAGCGAATGAGCGTGCGCAGCTCGTTCGGAGAGAAGTTGAACGTCGGCATGCGCGCCTTCAGGTACGAGCGCACGCCGTTGCGGTTCTCTCCGGGCTGCGGCTTGAGCGCGCCCATCTGCGTCTGGCCTCCCTGCTGCTGCGTGCCGGCCTGTCCGCGCCCGGCGTCGGGGCCTGTGACGATGCCTACTCTGCCGGTGGGCTGCGCGCCGTGCGGCGCGGCCGGCGGCCGCTGCGCGCGGGCGTCGCCCCCTAAGTCAAGGCCCTCAGACCATCCGCTCAAACTGGGGTCGCTCAGGAACCGGAGCAGCCAGTCCGGGTCAACGCGCGCGCCTTCGGTAGTCAAGCCGGGCGGCAGTTGATCTTTTTTGAGGTCGCCGCTCTCCTGGTACATCGGCAGCCCCGAAAGCACGGAGCTTTGCCCGACCTGCACCGTGTGGCAGCCCATGCAGTTGTACTTCTTTATGACCCACCAGCCGTCCTGAATCGCCTTCTGCTGGTCGGTCGGCTTATAGAAGAGCGACGTCGGGACGTTCGGCCCTTCTGTGCCCACGCTCCCGAGGAGGAAGGTGACGAGCGCCGTCTTCCACTCGGGCTTCATGTAGGGGTCGGGCATGCGCAGGTGCTCGCGAGGGTCTTTCACCTTGCCCTTGTCGTAGATGGCAGGGTCTTCGATCTTGTGCTCGAAG
>DASPKR010000540.1:0-2202 GCA_035627975.1 Pyrinomonadaceae bacterium
CGGGCTTCGGCGCGACGGGCTCGGACGTTGTGCTGGTCGCGGCGTTCTGAAGCACCGACTCGGGCGCGGGCGCGGCGACGGCCTCGCCGACAGGCTTCGACATCCAGTTGAAAAGCAGGAGGACGGCGAGGAACCCGAGGCTGCTCAGCAGGAGCCAAGCCGGCGCGACGCGAAGCACGCGCATACCCACGGCGTAGCCGTCCGGCGCGGGCCGCGCGGCCAGCGGCAACGGAGCCCAGATTTCTGCCTCGGCGGCGGGCTCGGTCTCCTGCGCGGGCGCAGCCTCTGCGAAGGGGCTCGAGGGCTGCGCGGGGGCAGTCACGACGACGGCGGAGGCCGACGGCGGCACGGTGAACTGACTTTCTGCCGCGGCCGGGGCATCTGCTTCGAGCACGTCTTCGGCCGACGCCACGAACTGGTCGGCGGCGAAAGCCCCGGGCGACTCTTCGGGGATGACGATGATGTCATCGGCCGAGAGCGTCTCGGCGCTCTCGCCACCCTGCGCCTGCGGCCTTGTGCCGAAGAGCGCGCCGCACGTGGGGCAGACCGTGCAGTAGAGGGCGTCGAACACGGCGGCTTCAACGTTCTTCCGCGAGTCACAGTTCGGGCAGGTGACTTCCATGTGAGATTGCGCCTTTCTCAAAATGGGGCGAGGTCTTGAACATGTCGGTTCGGGCAGCTACTGCCGGCGTCGAAAGACTGGGTTGCGGGCGGACTGCCGACGCATGCGGCAACAATCCGCATGCCAGCACGGCGCTCGACTATCGTGTGAGCGGAGGGCGTGTAAATCCTTCATCCCGAGGGCGCCGGGACGGGCCGCGATGACAAAGAATGTCAGCGGCGGCTGACGTTTTTTGGAAGCGCGGGGCCGGCGTTCCAGCTTTTCGGGGCTGCGCGGGCTTTTGTGTTTGCTGCCGGACAGTAAACTGCGAACGAATCGGCAGGCACGAGGGTTGCTGCCCAACGGGCGTGTGCCCTCGACTGCACGCGCGCGCGTCTCCCCTTTTTGACAGCCTGACGGGCGAGCTTTAGCGCCCGCTTATCGCTGCGAGGCCCCGAACGTCTGCCACTCGCCCAGGCCCGACGGCCCATCTATGCTATCCGCCTGCCAACGCCTCCCTAACCTCATCTTCTGGCCGGTTCTCGCGGCGGGCGCGTGCGCCCTCCTGCTGGCCGCGCGCGAGTTCCCGCCCCCGCCGCCCGGCCTCGCCTACCTGCTCTTCGCGCTCGTCACGCTGAGCCTCGGCACGCGCTTCGTCGTCAAAGTCCCGCGCTCGCGCGATTACGTGGCCTTCGCCGACGCGTTCGCCGTCGTCGGCCTGCTCGTCTTCGGGGCCGGCCAGACCGTCCCGATCGCCGCCGTCGCCTCGGCCTGCGCCGCGCTGCGGCTTACGAGGGACGCTCGGGCCGTGCTCTCTTGCGCCGCCTCGGCCGCGCTGTGGGTCACGCTCGCGGGGCTTCTGGTGGGCGCGCTCGCCGGGCACAGTCTCGAAGGCTCCGGCGCGTTCAACGTCTTAGTCGCCCTGTGCGCCGTCGCGGCGCTGCGCTCGGCGCTGGCCTTCACGTTCGCGGCGGCCGCGCCCGCCGGAGAGCACGACGCGAGGCGCAACCTCACTCAACTTTCGTGCTTCCTCTTCTGGGCTTTCGTCACGAACCTCGCGGTCGTCTCATCCGCGGGGCTTCTCGCCGCGGCCGCGGGCTACTTCGGCCTCCACGCCTTCCTCGCCGCGGCCACCGTAGTCTCGGCCGCGCACTTCCTCTACGGCGTCTATCTGCGCAACGTCGAGGCGTCCGAGGCGCGGGGCCCCGCGCCGCAGCTCTTCGCGCGCGACGCCGGCGAGGTGTTCCGCAGCGCCTTCGAGCACGCCTCAATCGGCATGGGGCTCATCACGCCGAAGGGGCGATGGCTCAAGGTCAACCGCTCGCTCTGCGAGTTGCTCGGCTACGAGGAAGAGCGGCTGCTGCGCCTGAGCCTCGAAGACGTCGTCCACCCGGACGACGCGGGCCAAGTGCTCGCGCACCTGAAAGACCTGCTGAAGGGCACGGCCTCCACCTACCGCGCCGAGCGGCGCTTCCTCCACGAGCAGGGGCAGGCCGTCTGGCTCCTCTGGAGCGCCGCGCCCATCACGGACGAGGACGACAGCGGCGACGTGCGACTCATATTCCAGGCCCAGGACATCACCGACCGTAAGCACTCCGAGG
>DASPKR010000541.1:0-3856 GCA_035627975.1 Pyrinomonadaceae bacterium
CGGCGTCGCGGAGCTTGATTACATGGGCGAGGAGTTCTGATGCCGGCCCGGCGAAGTAAGGTTCGACTTCAAGACCGGGCCGGCCGGCACAGGAGGCGGGCCGAAAGGGGCGCGGGTGCGGCACAGGATTGAGAACGTCGAGACGGGGACGTGGAACCGGGTCATCGAAGACCTGAAGGCGTCCGGGTTCGAAGAGGTTTATCGCTACGGCGGGATGGACGCCGGCATTGACTACAACAGGTGCGAGCTTGTGAGCCGTGCCGACGGCGAGCTTGTCGTCTTCGAGTGGGACAACTGGTCGGAAGGCGAGATAAGGGCCGAGCTGCCCCGGCTCGAAGCGCTGCGGGAAAAGTACCGGCTCTCGGAGCCTTCGGAAGTTGACGGGCCGTGAGCGAACAGACGAGCCGTATCACGCACGCGCTGATGCGCGTCGCCGCAGACCTCGGCCACGGCGGGCCACTCTCCGAATACAAAATTGATTCGGGCGAGGGCGGCTACGGCGTGACGCTCGCCATCTCCAAGCCCTTCCCGTCGCCCGGCCAAAACCGCTTCCGTTCGCCGAGCATGACGGAGACTCTCGCGAAGGGGCGCCGCGAGGTCGAAGAGTTCCTCGAAAAACTTTCCGCGGAGTTCAACGTCTTTCGGCTCGCCGACCTTGAGCCCAAGTATCCTTTCCTGCACCCGACCTTTTACTCCTTCTGCTTCCAAGACTCCGCGGGCGAAGGCCACGCCTTCGAATACAGGATCGAATGCTCCAGCCACCTGGACGAAAGGTACGAAGCACTCGTCCGTGAGTTCGAGAGCTTCTTCGAGAGCCGCAGGGTCTTCGATAAATTCTTCGAGAGCCTGCGCGGGTGACCGACGGGCGATGGGAATACCGCTCGACATATTCAGCCTCTACCGTTTGAGTGGCGAGGGCGCGAACTGCCGGCACCACCTGCTGCTGAGGGTCGGGCGCCCGGCCTTCAGCAACGCCGACGAGCGGGACTACACACGCGCCACCGAAGCCGCCGACGGAAAGGCGCGCGCCCTGCTCGAACAATACGAGGCCGAGGTGCTGGCGGCAGAGTGCGCCGGGCGGCACGCGGCTGAGCTCGCCGGCGAGTTGCAGTCGCGCCCCGTCGGCGACGAACTGGGCGAGGGGCGCGGCGGCCGCTACGTCGAGTTGTGGGTCGCCGGGACGCGCTTCGGCCGCCCGTGGGTGGTGATGGGGACGGCCGGGACGGAGGCGGAGTTCTGGCGCGCGGTCGGGGAGGATGAAGACCTTTCGCGCTTAAGCCCTAGCCCGCCGGCCGAAAAGCTGCGGGCGTACTTCCTCGCGTGACCGGCGCGGCGGACAAGAAGCGGGGCGCCCCCGCGTGAGAGCGAATCTCACGCGGGGGTACCCCAATTTTTTGCCGAAGTCGGGCCGGCTTTACGGGTCAATCACGAGGGGCGAGCTTATGGTCAGACCGCCCGCCGTGGCCTTAATCCCTATGGTCTTCGCCGCGTTCACCGGCTTGGTGGTTACGGGGAAGGTGGCCGACTGGGTGCCGGCCGGGATAACGACAGACGCCGGGACGGAGGCGACCGACGGCGCGCTGCTAGAGAGCGCAACGGTGATGTTGCCCGGCGCGGCCGCGCATTCGAGCGTGACCGTGCCGGTCGAGCCCGTCCCGCCCTTCAAGCGGCTCGGGCTGAGCGTGAGCGAACTGGCGCGTATCGGCCGAACCGTCAGGCTTCGCGTGACGCTGACGCCGCCGGACGAGGCGCCGACGGTTCCGGCCACGCGCGCGACGACGGGGCTGATGGTGTACTTGAAGGTCTTGACCGTCTGCCCGGCCGGCACGGTGACGACGGCGGGGAAGGAGGCCGCGGGGTTGTCGTTCGTGATGACGACGGCCGCGCCGCCCGCGGGCGCCGGCCCTTCGAGCGTGACCTTGCCCTGTAGCTCCGGCGCGCACCCGCTCGCCAAGTCGGTTATCGAGAGGTCCGCGACGCGGGCCTGCGCCCGCCTGATGGCGAAGCTCGCGTTCGAGATGTCGAAGAAGATGTTGCCGACGGCCTCGACCTTTATGCGCGCCCTGTCCGTCTCGACGTCGGGGACGTTGACGGCCTGCGAGCCGTCGTTCGGCGTCGTCTCGGCGAGCACGTGCGGGAAGGTGAGCCCGCCGTCAACTGAGAGCGAGATCCGGACGTTGGCCGCGCTGACGGGCGCCGCGTCCGTGCCGGCCACGGCCCAAGTGACGGTCTGCGTGCTCGCGCCCTCCCACTCGACGGCCGTGTCCGGGTGTTGCACGACGAAGGGGCCGGCGCCGGCGTGGACGTTGACGCGCACGAGGTCGGAGCGCACGCCGCCGGCGTCGCCGCGGTTATCGCGCACGGTGACCTGGAAGTTCATCGTGCGGGTTATCTGCGGCAGTATCTCGCCGGTCAGGCACGGGCGCGGAAGCCCCGTCGCCGGGTCGTTCGTCCGGCCGCAGTCGTAGGTCGTGGGCGGCTGGTTCGCGTTCTCAAGTATGTAGCGCAGGCTCGGGAAGGTGCGCGAGGGGCTCGTCGTCGGGTTGTAGGAGCGGAATATGGGGCGCGCTTGGCCGTCGCCGTCGCGGTCGCCGTTGGCGGCGGGCGGCGCTGCCGAGGCCGGGCCGAGGTCGTACTGCTCCCACAGGTAGGTCAGGGCGTCGCCGTCCGCGTCCGAGGCCGCGGCCGTCAGCGTGAACGGCGTGTCCTTCGGGATGTTGTAGTCCGGCCCTCCGTCAACGACGGGCGCCGTGTTCTCGGTCGTCGCCCGCGCGGCGCAGGCGTTCCCGCTCCCTTGCGTGAAGGCGATTATCTGTTCGAGGCTCTTGATGTGGAAGTACGGGTCGCTGTTGCGCTGCAAGTCCTGCGCGCGGCAGATGCCGGCGTAGGCCTGTATGGTCGAGCCGCTGCCGGGCTCGTAGGCGGCGCCGGCCGAGCGGTTGCCGCCCGCGCAGTTGTGCGTGGAGCCGTTGAAGGTGTGCTGCCCGCCGAACTGGTGGCCCATCTCGTGCGCCACGTAGTCTATGTCGAAGGGGTCGCCCACGGGGTTCGACGAGCCCGTGACGCCGCCGGCCTTCGTCGTGGCGTTGCAGGGCGAGTTCAGGAGCGCGACGCCCCCGCCGCCCGTCGAGAAGACGTGGCCTATGTCGTAGTTGAGCGTGCCTACGAGTGAGTCGCAGACGACTTGGTTCTGCCTGAGCATCACCGAGCCGTTCGCGTTCTCGTAGGGGTCTAGGGTCGGGTCGGTGAAGATGATGAGCTCGTTGTCAACCATCACCATGCGGACGCCGACCTCGCGCTCGTAGACGCCGTTGACGCGGTTCATCGAAGTCACCATGCGCGAGAGCGCCGCGGCCACGGTGCCGCCCGCCTTCTGCGTGTACTCGCCCGTGGCGGCCAGCGCCAGCCGGTAGGTGCGCAGCGTCCCGCCCCCCGCGGCCAGGTTAACCGAGGCGGGCGCCTCCGCCGCCTCCTCCGAAGGGGCCGTCTGCGCCTCCGGGTTCGCGAGGTCGAAGTGGCACTCGAAGGCCTGGTCGTCCTCGCCGAGGTCGAGCTTGCGGTAGCTGATGTAGTTCTCCGTGTCGCCTTCGGCGTAAGGGTCTATTAAGACCGCGCCGGAGGCGGAGAGGACGAAGGCGTGGAAGCCGTGCGGCGTCACGTCGAAGCGGGCCGTGGCGGTCGGGTCGTCGAGGCCCTGCCCGCGGTAGGTCTTTAACTCCGGGTGCTTGGCGGCCAGCGCCGGCTCCATTATCGGCGACTCCTCTACGCGGAAACGGCTGAAGGAACCGTCCGGCATCGGCACCGACAGGACGGCCTGCGACTGCCGCGCCGCGGCCGTGAACTCCAGCGGCGCCGC
>DASPKR010000542.1:0-3668 GCA_035627975.1 Pyrinomonadaceae bacterium
AAGTCCACGCAGGACGGCTGGCTCAACCGCTACATGCAGTCGGCGCCCGACTCGAAGGCCACTCCGTTCCGCGCCGTCGCCGTGGCGCAGAACCTCCCGCGCAGCTTGCAGGGGCGCGCGCCAGCGGTCGCGATGCAGACCATCCGAGACTTCCAGATACGCGCGGGCGCGCAAGGCCGGTCGGCAGGCCTTCAGGGCGGCTTCGAGGACATATACGAGCAGAGCGCGAGCGAGGCGCTTCGAGGCACGGGCCGCGAGACCTTCGAGGCCGTCAACTTTCTCAAGCGCGTGAACCTCGAGCAGTACCGGCCCGAGAACGGCGCCGTCTATCCGCGCGGTCGCTACGGCGAGGCGCTCCTGCAAATCGCGCAGCTCGTCAAGGCGGGCGTCGGGCTCGAAGTCGCTTTCACGGAGACTGGCGGCTGGGACACGCACCGCGCGCAGGGCGGCTCGCGCGGCCAGCTCGCCGGTCTGCTCGCGCAGTTCGGCGCGGGCATTAAGGCGCTCATCACAGACCTCGGCCCCGAAAGGATGCGCGACGTCGTCATACTCACCATGTCCGAGTTCGGCCGAACCGTCCGGCAGAACGGGACGGGCGGCACCGACCACGGCCACGCAAACGCAGTGCTGGTCGTCGGCGGCGCGGTGCGCGGCGGCAAGGTCTATGGCGAGTGGCCGGGCCTGCGCGACGAGCAACTGCACGAGGGGCGCGACCTCGCCCTGACGACAGACTTCCGCGACGTGTTCGGCGAAGTCGCCACCAGGCACCTCGGCCGCGGCGACCTTCAGAAGATTTTCCCCGGCCACGCGGGCGGCCCCGCAAGGTTCCGCGGCCTGCTCGGCTGAGACGGGGCGCAGGCGGGCGCCAGTCAGGGGCGCAGGCTCACGCTCGGGCCTGCGCCCCTTATTCTCGCCGTGCGGTCGCGCGTCGCGCGCGGAATCGGGCCGAGCCCGGTGTGCTATCATCACCTCCGATCTTCCAGCCCACGAGTCGCGGTCGCGTGCTCGGTATGCCCAGACGGGTGAAATTCTCGGCCGACCTCATACTCGTCTGCAATAGCCTCGACGCGGGGGGCATCGAGCGAGTCGTCGCGACCCTCGCAAACGAGTGGGGCCGGCGCGGGCGGAAGGTGTGCGTTGTCACTCTGCACGACCGTCACCGCTTCTACGCGCTCGACCCGGCCGTTCAACACGTCGTCCTCGACGAGGCCGGGCTTATCCGCTTCGCCGAGCTCCTCAAGTGGCTCGCGGAGCGCGTGGGGCCGTCCAGGTGGCCGAAGGGCTGGCCCTTCAAACTGATCTCCGCCCCCCTGAACTGGTTTTTCTCCGACCGCCACGTCGGCCTCTACTTCCTGCTCCTCCTCAGCTACCAAGCCGCTTCGCTCAGGCGCGCTCTGCGGCGCGTAACCTCGCCCGTCGTCGTGTCGCTGGGCACGAAGGTCAACATCCTGACGGTCATGGCGTGCGGGAAGCTCGGGCGGCGCGTAATCATTTCGGAGCGCGGCGACGCAGAACGGCTCGCGGGCCTCAAGGGCTGGAACTCCCTGTCGCGCAGGTTCTACGGCAGGGCCGACCTCGTGACGGCCAACTCGCGCGGGGCGCTGCGCGGCATGAGTGATTTCGTCGAGGCCGGCAAGCTGGCCTTCGTCCCCAACCCGCTCGTGCTCCCGAACGGCGGCGACCGCGTCAGAGGCGACGGGCGCGAGACGCCCCCTTACGTCCTCGTCGTAGGGCGGCTCGTGTGGGGCAAGGCCCACGACGTGCTGCTTGAAGCCTTCGCGCGACTCGGGGCAGAGTTCGAGGGGTGGCGGCTCGCGGTCGTCGGCGACGGCCGGCTAAGGGGCGCTTTGCAGGCGCAGGCCGAGAGCCTCGGTATCGCGGGGCGTGTGGACTGGCACGGCGTCGTGCGCGACCCATACGACTTCTACCGGGCCGCGCGCATCTTCGTCCTGCCCTCCCGCAACGAGGGCATGCCCAACGCGCTGCTCGAGGCGATGAGCTGCGGGCTGCCCGTCGTCGTGAGTGACGGCGCGCCGGGGCCGCTCGAATTGGTGGAGGACGGCGTGACGGGCCTGGTCGTCCCCGTCAACAACGCCGAGGCGCTCGCCTCGGCGATCCGCCGGCTCGCGGCCGACGGCGCGCTCCGCGAGCGCCTGGGAGAGGCGGCGCGCGAGCGCGTCGCGGCCTACGAGCTGCCCCAGTCCATCGCCGTCTGGGAGTCAGTCCTCGGGCTGGATAAAGTAGCCGGTAGCCAGTAGCCTACCGGCTACTGCATTTATGTCTTACCAGAGGTGGAGAGGGTCGGGGCCGGAGTCGCCGTCACTGCGCGAGCGCGTGGGGGCGATGCGGTACGTGCCGCCGTTCGTGAGGCTCGTGTGGCAGACGCACAGGGGGCTGACGGCGGCGATGGCCGCGCTCAGGCTCGCGCGCGCGTTCGTCCCCGTAGCGGTGCTGTGGGTGGGCAAGCTAATCATAGACGAAGTCGTCGCGGCGCGCGGGGGCGAGCTGGTGACGGGGCGCCTGTGGCGGCTGGTCGCCGTGGAGTTCGCGCTTGCGCTCGCGGGCGAAGCGCTCTCGCGGGCCTCGGGCCTCGTCGAGAGCCTTCTGGCAGACCTCTTCTCGAACCACACGAGCGTCAGGCTGATGAGCCACGCCGCCACGCTCGACCTGTACCAGTTCGAAGACCCCTCGTTCTACGACCAGCTAGAGCGCGCCCGCCGCCAGACGACGGGCAGGCTCGGGCTGCTCGCGCAGCTTCTCGCGATGGCGCAGGACGCGCTGACGCTCGTATCGTTGAGCGCCGCGCTGCTCTTCTACAGCCCGTGGCTCCTGCTGCTGCTCGTCGTCGCGGTGCTGCCCGGCTTCCTGAGCGAGGCGCGCTACGCCTCGCTCGAATACTCCCTGCTCTTCCGCTGGACGCCCGAGCGGCGGCAGCTCGACTACCTGCGGCTGCTCGGCGCGAGCGACTACCCGGCGAAGGAGGTGCAGACCTTCGGGCTCGCGCCGTGGCTCGTCGAGCGCTACCGCGCGCTGTCGGAGAAGTTCTACGAGGAGAATAAGCGCCTCTCGATACGCAAGAGCGTCGTGGCGACGGCGCTCTCGGTCGTCGGCGCGCTCGGCTACTACGGCGCGTTCGCCGTCATACTCGTCCGCGCCGTCGGCGGGGCGATAAGCCTGGGGACGCTGACCTTCCTCGTCGCGACCTTCTCGCGCAGCCGCGACCTCATACAGCGCTTACTCACCGGCGCGAGCAACATCTACCAGCAGTGCCTTTATCTTAAAGACCTCTTCGACTTCTTCGAGACCCGCCCGACGATAACCTCGCCCGCGGGCGCGCCCCCCGTGCCGCGCCCCATGCGCGAGGGCTTCGTCTTCGAGTCGGTCGGCTTCCGCTACCCCGGCTCGGAGGAGTGGGCGTTGCGCGGCGTTAATTTCCGTCTGCGGCCGGGCGAGCGCGTGGCGCTAGTCGGCGGCAACGGGGCGGGGAAGACTACGCTGGTCAAGCTGCTCGCGCGCCTCTACGACCCGACCGAGGGGCGCATCACGCTCGACGGGCGAGACCTGCGCGAGTACGACCTTGCGTCCGTGCGCCGCAGCGTCGGCGTCATCTTCCAGGACTTCGTGCGCTACGACCTGCGCTTCGACGAGAACATAGGCGTCGGCGAGAT
>DASPKR010000543.1:0-4712 GCA_035627975.1 Pyrinomonadaceae bacterium
CTCGCGATGTTTGAAACGCCCTACTCACGGACGGCACCCGCCTCCCCGCTTCGCAGACTGCTCGCGCCCGCGCTCACGTTCGTGCTCACGCTCGCGTGGGCGGCAGCCTCCGCGCCGACGGCCGCGGCGCAGCCCACCGGCTCGCCCGACCTCGTCATCAGCCAGGTCTATACGCGCGGCGGCGAGACGGGCGCCGTCTTCCGCCACGACTTCATAGAGATTTTCAACCGCGGCAACACGACCGTTAACCTCTCCGACTACACTCTACAGTTCCTCGCCAACGTCGCGCCCGGCCCCGGCGGCAACCCGCCCGGCGGCTTCGGCGCAGTTGCCGTCAGAGTCGTCTCCTCAGGCGGCCCTGTCAACATCAACCCTGGCCAGTACTGGCTTTACCAGTTCGGCAGCAGCGGCAACAACGGCGCGCCGCTGCCCGTCACGGCCGACGCGACCAACGAGCAGCTCAACCTGCCCGGCAACGGCGGCCGCGTCGCGCTCGTCAAGGGGCTAACGCAGCTCGTGCAGTTCGGCTGCCCCGTCGCCGTGGACGCGAGCGTCGCCGACTTCTACGGCTACGGCGCGACCACCTGCGCCGAGGGCTCGTTCCCCGGCGCGGCGCCGTCTTCGCTGACCGCGGCGCTCAGGAACTCGAACGGCTGCGACGACACGGACAGCAACACGGCCGACTTCACGCTCACGACGCCGAGCCCGCGCAACTCTTCATCCCCCACGAACGTGTGCGGCTTCCCGGCTGCGACGAGCAGCTTGCAGTTCGAGTCCGCGGCCGCCAGCACGAACGAGGGCTCGGGCAGCGTCGAAATCTTCGTCACGCGCGCGGGCGACGTGTCCGCCCCGGCCTCCGTGCAGTACGCGACGAGCGACGACACGGCCACCGAGCGCGCCGACTACACGACGGCGCTCGGCACGCTGCACTTCGCGGCCGGCGAGACGCGCAAGGCGTTCCGCGTCCTCATCACCGACGACTCGCGCGTCGAAGGCACCGAGAGCCTCACGCTCGCGCTCGGCTACCAGAGCGCCGGCACCGAGATAGACGCGCGCAACATAATGACTCTCAGCATCGTGGACAACGACGGCACGGGCGGCGTCCCGAGCCTGACTGACACCTCGAACTTCTTCGTCCGCCAGCACTACGCCGACTTCCTCTCGCGCGACCCCGACACGAACGGCTTCAACTTCTGGGTCAACCAGATAGAGGAGTGCGGCGCGGACGCGCAGTGCAGGGAAGTGAGGCGCATAAACGTCTCAGCGGCCTTCTTCCTCTCCATAGAGTTCCAGCAGACCGGCTACCTCGCCTACCGCTTCTACCAGGCCGCCTTCCCCGAGAGCGCGTCGCGCCCGCGCAGCTTCCCGCGCTACCGCGAGCTTTGGCGCGACATGCGCGAGATAGGGCGGGACGTGATAGTGGGCGTCGGCCAGTGGCAGCAGCAGTTGGAGGCGAACAAGCAGGCGTACGCCGCGGAGTTCGTCGCGCGCCCCGAGTTCAGGATTCAGTACCCGGCAGCCACGGCGCCGGACGTTTTCGTTGACACGCTGAACGCGAACGCGGGCGGGGTGCTATCGCAGGCCGAGCGCGACGCGCTCGTCGCCGAGCTTACGGCCAACAACACGGACGCCGGCCGCGCCTCCGTGCTCAGGAAGGTGGCCGAGGACGAGGACTTCATACGCGCCGAGTTCAACCGCGCCTTCGTCCTGCTGCAATACTTCGGCTACCTTCGCCGCAACCCGACAGACCCGCCCGACACGGGCTTCGGCGGCTACGACTTCTGGCTGGGGAAACTCAACCAGTTCAACGGCAACTTCATCGAGTCCGAGATGGTCAAGGCGTTCCTCTCGTCCATCGAGTACCGGCAGCGCTTCGCGCCGTGACGCGGGCAGAGACTGCGGGTTAAACCGGGAGGGGTGACGACGGCCGTGCCGTCGTCACCCCTCTTCGACTTTACGGCTTGACGCCCGCGCGCGGCATAGAGTAAAAGCATTCCCGCCGTACCCTTCGAGAATTCTAGCGAACCCTGCCCAGGGAATTACGCCGAAGTCGCGTTCCCAAGCCGAACAAGAGAGAAAGGATCATCCCCCGTGTTCACTTGCCCCCTCTCCGGACGCCGAGGAGCGTCTGCCCGCCGCACCTTCTTCGCCGCACTCGTCGCCTGCTGCCTGCTGCTCCAGCAGTCAGCCTCCGCCTTCGCGCCGCAGACGAACGTGAGAAAGCGGGCTGGGGCCGCGCCGTCGCTCGGGAGGAAGGGCGCTAAGCCGTCGGTCCCGACTGGCCTGCTCGTGCCCGGCACGGCCTCGACCGTCTTCATCAACGAGATTCACTACGACAACACCGGCACCGACGCGGGCGAGTTCATAGAGGTCGCCGGGCCTGCCGGCACAAACCTTACGGGCTGGTCAATCGTGCTCTACAACGGCAACGGCGGCGCGTCTTATGACACGGACGCTCTGACCGGCACTATCCCGTCACAGCAGGGCGGCTACGGCACGGTCTCGATCTCTTACCCGTCGAACGGCATACAGAACGGGTCGCCGGACGGGGTGGCCCTCGTTGACGGGACGACCCTGGTTCAGTTCCTCTGCTACGAAGGCACGTTCGCGGCGACGAACGGCCCGGCCAACGGCCAGACCTGCACCGACATAGGCGTCTCCGAGGACGGCACTGAGGCTACGGGCAACTCACTACAACTCACGGGCAGCGGCGACAACTACGGCGACTTCACATGGACGGGGCCGACAGCCGCCACGCAGAACTCCCCGAACACCGGCCAGACCTTCGCCGCCGCGACGCCGACGCCGACGCCGACGCCCGGCGGCTTGCCCGCTCTCTCCATTGACGACGTGTCGCAGGACGAGGGCGACTCCGGCCAGACCAACTTCACCTTCACCGTCAGCAGCGACCAGACCTCCGACGGCAGCATCGTCTTCAACATCTGCACGCAGGACGGCACGGCGCAGGACGCGAGCGGCACGGGCGAGGACGACGACTACAACCTGTTCTGCCTAACCAACCAGAGCATCCCGAACGGGCAGACCTCCTCGCAGTTCTCCGTCCAAGTCAACGGCGACACCGAGCAGGAATCGGACGAGACCTTCCTCGTCAACATAACCCAGTTGTCGGGCGCGACCGCCGCCGACGGGCAGGGCGTCGGCACCATCCAGAACGACGACATCGCGCTCGTGCTCATCAGCCAAGTGCAGGGCAGCGGCGCGTCGTCGCCCCTGGTCGGCCAGACCGTCAGCGTGCGCGGTGTCGTCACGCTCATCAAATCGAACGGCTTCTTCGTGCAGGAGGAGGTGGGCGACAACGACTCCGACCCGAACACCTCTGAGGGCGTCTTCGTCTTCACCTCATCGGCGCCGCCCATCTCCGTCGGCGACAACGTGACCGTCACGGGTGAGGTCGTAGAGTTCAACGGCCTGACCGAGATAAGCACGCCGGGCGGCGGCATCGTCGTCACCAACAGCACCGGCAACACGCTGCCCACGGCCGTCACGATTGACACGACCATACTCGACCCGGCGGCGGGCCCCACGCAGCCTCAACTCGAAAAGTACGAGGGCATGCGCATGACGGCCGCCTCGCTCACCACGGTCGCGCCCAACGACAACTTCTTCGACGTTTACACGGTGCTTTCGAGCGTCGCGCGCCCCATGCGCGAGCCCGGCATACCCGCGAGCGACCCCGTCCCGCCGGACCCGACCTCGGGCACACCCGACCCGAACATCCCGAACTGGGACGAGAACCCCGAGCGGCTGATAGTTGACACGAACGGCCGCGCCGGCTCGACCAACACGGCCTACACCTCGAACGTCACTTTCACGAACGTCGCGGGGCCGCTCGACTTCAGCTTCGGCGCTTACCGCCTCGTTCCCGAGGCCGCGCTCACGGCCTCGGCCAACATGAGCGCCGTCCCCGTCCCTACGCCCGCGGCGGGCGAGTTCCTCGTGGCCGGCTACAACATCGAGAACTTCAACAACGACGCCACGCAGCGCGAGAAGGCAGCGCTCACCATACGCGACGTGATGCACCTGCCCGCCATCATCGGCGTCGCGGAGATATTCGACCTCGCAGACCTACAGGAGCTGGCCGCCGAGGTTGACCTCATGTCCGGCGGCACGACGGCCTACGAGGCGCGCCTCGTCGAGCAGGATGGCACGAGCGAGGACAACGATCAGGACGTCGGCTTCCTCGTGGACACCGCGCGCGTCTCCATCACGAGCACCACGGTGGAGCGCGCCAGCGACACTTTCATCAACCCGAACGACGGCCAGCCCGAGACGCTACACGACCGGCCGCCCTTCGTGCTGCGCGCCGTAGTTGACCCTTCGGGCGCGGCGCTGCCCGTCATCGTCGTCGTCAACCACACGCGCTCGTTCATAGACATTGAGCTCGTGGCGGGCGAGGGGGCGCGCGTTCGCGCCAAGCGCAAGGCGCAGGCCGAGTCCATCGCCGGGCTCCTTCAGGAGCTACAGACGAACAACCCCGGAGTCCCCGTCATCGCGGTCGGCGACTACAACGCCTTCCAGTTCAACAACGGCTACGACGACCCCGTCAGCGTCATGAAGGGCAACCCGACGCCCGACGACCAGATAGTCGTTGACCAGAGCCCGGACGTCGTTGACCCGAACTTCGCCAACCTCATAGACGACCTGCCCGCGGCCGAGCAGTACAGCTTCATCTTCGAGGGGACGCCGCAGGC
>DASPKR010000544.1:0-8447 GCA_035627975.1 Pyrinomonadaceae bacterium
AACTCTTACATCGGCGGCAACATCGCGGAGAACGCGGGCGGCATACGCTCGGCGAAGTACGGCGTGACGAAGCACTACGTCATGGGCCTGGAAGTCGTGCTGCCGACCGGGGACATCATCCGAACGGGGGGCCTGACGAGCAAGAACGTCGTCGGGTTCGACCTGACGGGGCTCATGTGCGGCTCGGAGGGGATGCTCGGCATAATCACGGAGGCGACGCTCAGGCTCCTGCCGCTGCCCGAGGCGACGCGCACCGTTCGCGCCACGTTCAAGACGATGGCCGCGGCCTGCGCCTGCCCGCCCGCCTTCACGCGGGCGCGCGTCACGCCCGTCGCGATAGAGGTGCTCGACAGGAACGCGATACGGGCGGTCGAGTCGGAGTTCGCCTTCGGGATAGGCGCGGAGGCTGGCGCGCTCCTGCTCGTCTCGGTTGACGGCCCCCGCGAGGAGGTCGAGCGCGCCGCGCGCGTCGTCGAGGAGGTGGTGCGCGCGGCGGGCGGCTACGACGTGCTGCGCTCCGGGACGCGCGAGGAGGAGGAGCGCCTGTGGGACGTGCGGCGGGCGCTGTCGCCCGCGATTAAAAAGTTCGGCACGCTCAAGTTCAACGAGGACGTGGTCGTGCCGCGCTCGCGCGTCCCCGAACTCGTCGAGCGCGTCGAGGAGATAGGGAAGAGGCACAGCACGTTCGTCGTCAACTTCGGCCACCTCGGCGACGGCAACATCCACGTCAACTTCATGTGCGAGCGCTCCGACGCCGACGCTGTCGCGCGCGCGCGCGCGGCCGTGCGCGAGACCTTCGCCGCCGCGGTGAGCTTAGGCGGCACGATAAGCGGCGAGCACGGCATCGGCTACGTCAAGGCCCCGTACCTTCCGATGGCCCTCGGCGCCGAGACCATCGAGGCCATGCGCCGCGTCAAACGCGCCCTCGACCCAAACGGCGTGCTCAACCCCGGAAAGATGTTTGTCTAAGCTGACCGCTAATCATGCTAGGCGTCCTTATCGAACTTCAGCGGCTCAAGCGGCTCGACCGGACGGGCTGGGTGCTGCGCGGGCTGCCGCCGGGCGCGGAGTCGGTAGCGGCACACTCCTACGGCGTTGCGCTGGCGGCGATGCTGCTGGCCGACGAGTGCGCGGCGAGGGGCGCGCGCGTTGACGCCGAGCGCGTGCTGAGGCTCGCCCTGCTTCACGACCTGGCGGAGACGCGCACGGGCGACATGCCGCGCACGGTGGCCGACTACTACGGCCCCGGCGAGCGCAAGCGCGCCGAGCGCGCGGCCTTCGACGACGTGATGCGCGGCGGGCTCGGGGCCGGGCGAGCCGCGCGCTACTCGGGGCTGCACGAGGACTACGAGGAGCGCACGAGCGTCGAGGCGCGGATAGTGAAGGCGGCCGACGTGATTGACCTGCTCGCGCAGGCGCTCGCCTTCGAGCGGGCGGGCGCGCGCGGCCTCGGGGAGTTCTGGGAGGGAGCCTCGGAGCGTGACTTCGGCCTGGAAGGAGCTTGCCGCGACGTTGTCGCCGAGGCCATAGCCGCGCTCGTCGCGGCGAGGAGAGAAGGCGACGAGTAGAAGGCGGCCGGCGGCCACTTCCTTTTCCTTTTATGCTCGACTGGATGACGCAAACGCTGGACTCCTGGGGGCTGACGTGGGGGCAGGTGCTCCTCGGCGTGCTCTTCTCGGTCGTGACGTTCGTCGCGAGCATCGCCGTCGTGACGGTCGTGCTGGTGAAGCTGCCGCGCAACTACTTCCACTCGTCGCACGCGCGCGAGTTCCTCACACAGCGCCACCCCGTGCTGCGCGCCGTCGGCGTCTTCTTCAAGAACCTGTTCGGGCTGGTGCTGGTTGGCTTCGGCGTCCTGATGTCCCTGCCGGGAGTGCCCGGTCAGGGCGTCCTCACGATACTGCTCGGCATAATGCTTTTGGACTTCCCCGGCAAGCGCGCCCTGGAAGTCCGCCTCGTCAGCCGCCCCAAAGTCTTCCGCGCCATCAACGGCCTTCGCGCGCGCTTCGACAAGCCGCCGCTCATACTCGACTGACGCGAGCGGCCCCGGCGCGCGCTTGCGTTGACAAGGCGGAAGCGCGTTTGTTAGCTTCCCTTGACTGATTTACCCAATATTTTTGGGGGCGACCGCCGAGCAATCGTGCCTTTTCTTCAGATGACGCAGTCGTGGAGCGCCGCACGGGCCTTGCCGCGCCTGATAGTGCTGCTGGCCGCCGTCTCGCTCTCCGCGGGCTGCGGCCTCTTCAGGACGAAGAGCAAGATAGCGGTGCCGTCGAAGCTCACGCCGCTCGCGGTCGCCGACACCCGCCAGCTCCTCGAAGAGATAAACCGGCAGGCCGGCGTGCAGGCCCTCAACGGCAAGGTTGACCTGACCTTCCTCGACACCTCCTTCGCCTCGTGCGGGCTCGCAGACCTTTACCGCGAGGTCGAGGGGCGCGTCGTCGTGCAGAGGCCCGGCCACGTTTACGTCCTCGTGCAGGCGCCGCTCGGCATAAAGATAGCGGAGATGAGCTCGGACGGGCGGCGGTTCTGGGCCGCGGTCTATCAGGGCGACGAGAGGTACAAGCGCTTCGTGACGGGGACGAACACGGCCGAGTACGAGCGGCTGGAGGCGAACGGCCCGTCGCCCGACTGCACGGGCGACGGCAAGCGGCGCGAGCAGGCCATGCAGCGCGCGACCGTCACGGCGCTCTCGAGCATGCGCCCGCAGCACTTCACCGACGCGCTGCTCGTCCCGCCCGCCGAAGGCTCGGGGCTGCTATACGCGCAGTCCGAGTCGTTCGAGGAGGAGGAGGACACGCGGCGCGGCGCTAAGAAGGGCGCGAGGGTCGTGCGCGGCTACTACGTGCTCGCAGAAATAGACCCGTCGGGCGACGGGCCGGGCCGCGCGCGCATACTCCGCCGGTTCTGGTTCGACCGCGTGGGGCAGTCGCCGCGCCTGGCGCGCGTGCAGTCCTACAACCCGCGGGGCGAGCTGATAACGGACGTTCGCTACGGCACCCCGCAGGGCTTCGGCGGCGAGGGCGCGCCGCGGCCCGTCCTGCCGTCGCAGATAGAGCTGACGCGCCCGCAGGAGAGCTACGCGCTGCGCATAACGTTCCAGGACCCCGGCTCCGTCAAGGTGGATCAGCCGCTGCCCCCCGACGCTTTCGTCCTGAAGAACTCCTCCGACCTGAAGGAAGTGGACTTGGACGCTAGGAAGAAATAGATGTCGGAGGCCGGATGCTGGAAGTCAGTTAAGCGCGCTCTCCAGCATCCGGCATCTGGCATCCAGCATCTGCTTTTATGGACAGCCTTGTCACGGCGAACGTGAGGCAGAGGCCCGTGCGCGCTCTGGTGAGCGCGGCGGGCGTTGCGCTGGGCGTCTGCCTGGTGATGCTCTTCACGGGGCTGGCGCGCGGCATGTCGAACGACTTGCAGCGCCGCTCGTCGAACCTGCGGGCCGAGATAGTGTTCACGCGCCCCGGCTCGACCGAGCTGATGAGCTCATCGGCGAACCTGAGCGCGAAGTACGCCGAAGAGCTCGTGAAGATTGAGGGCGTCGAGCGCGCAGTCCCCGCCATACGCTACTTCTCGCAGGGCAAGCGCGGCTTCGGCCTCGAACAGCTCGAAGGAGTTGACTGGGAGCCGTTCGCGGCGATGAACGGCATGACGCTCGTATCGGGGCGCGCGCCCGCGGCCCTGAACGAAGTCGTCGTGGACGAGACGAAGGCGCGCAACAACGACCTGACCGTCGGGAGCACCATCGAGCTTTTCGGCAACCAGCCCTATGTCGTCACCGGCATCTACACGCCCGAGGCGGGGCCGCGCGTCAAGATGTCCCTGGCCGCGATGCAGGACGCGCTCGAGGCTCCGGGCAAGTGCACGTGGGTCTATGTGAAGGTCAAAAACCCGGAGCAGGCGGTCGAGATGGCGCGCCGCATTGACGAGGCGCTGCCCGGCAACAAGATTCAGCTCACGCGCGACATCATCACGAACATAGAGAAGAGCATCCCGTACCTCGGCGTGTTCCTGAACACGCTGGTCGCGCTCTCGGCCGTGGTGAGCGGGCTCGTGGTGATGCTCGCCATGTACACGACCATCACGGAGCGCACGCGCGAGATAGGCGTGCTCAAGGCGCTCGGCGCCTCGCGCGGCTTCATCGTCGGCCAGATAGAGAAGGAGGCGATTCTCATAAGCGTCATCGGCGTCGCCGCGGGCTTCGCCGTCTCGCTCCTGGCCGGCAGCCTCATACAGCGCTCTTCGGGCCTGATGTTCGAGCACAGTTGGCGCTGGGCCGTGACGGCCGCGCTCATAGGGCTTCTGGGCGGCGCTCTGGGCGCCCTCTACCCGGCGGCGCGCGCCGCCAACCTCGACCCCGTCAGCGCGCTGGCATACGAATAATGCGTAAAATTCTTAAGGCCGAGAATCTGACGAAAGTCTATCGCACGGCCGGCGGCGTTGACGTGCACGCCCTGCGGGGCGTGTCGCTCGAAGTAGAGGAGGGCGAGTTCCTCGCAATCATGGGGCCTTCGGGTTGCGGCAAGTCAACGATGCTGCACCTTCTGGGGGGGCTTCTCACGCCCACTTCCGGGCGCATAGTGATTGACGACGAAGACCTGACGGCCGCCACGGACGCGCGCCGCACCGACATACGCCGCCGCAAGATAGGCTTCGTCTTCCAGCGATTCAACCTCTTCCCGACGCTCACGGCCGAGGGGAATTTGCGCCTCGCCGAGCGCATACACGGCGCCGGCGACAAGAAGGGCGACCCCGAGCGCCGGCGCGAAATCCTCCGCCTCCTCAAGCTCGAAGACAAGATGCACCACAAGCCGCTCGAGCTCTCGGGCGGCGAGCAGCAGAGAGTCGCCCTCGCCCGCGCCGTCGTCAACCGCCCCGCCATAATCCTCGCCGACGAGCCCACGGGGAACCTCGACACCGAGAACTCCGCAATCGTCCTGAACATGTTTCAGGAGATGAACTACCGCTTCAACCAGACCATCATAATGATCACTCACAACCCGGAGGCCGCCGCCATGTGCCGCCGCATCGTCCAGATGCGCGACGGCCTAATCGTTGCCCCCGCCCCGCGTGTACAGATATAATGCACGGGCCGGATGTTGGGCGGCGGATGTCAGTTTTTTCCGGCATCCGACACCCAACATCTGACATCTATTTTATGCTCTGGCGCGTACTTAAAAACGTGGCTTTTTGGCCCTACGGGCGCACCACTTGGCAGTACGACGTGCTGTGCGTCGCCATCCTAGCCTTCGTTTTCCTGACGCCCAAAAGCTGGTTCGAGCGGGGGAAACTAAGCTGCCCCCCGGCGCATCAAAAGGGCCTCGAAGCGGCACAGAAACTGCTGATAAGAACATCGGTTTCGGCCCTCGCGCAGCCGGACGCGCACGACATAGAGCGCTGCGCCCGCAGCATAACCGGCAGGCCGGGTTTGAGGGTCAAGGGCTGGCGGGAACTCAAGAGCACGGACGGCCGCACGGTCGCTTTCGAGGTTGACACGGAATAATCATTCACTATACTAACCCGGTTTGACTCCGGGCCGATGGAGTCTCCCTAACGTCTGAAGGAGTTTGCATGAAGAAGTTTTTCACGCTGTTCGCCGCCGCACTGATGTTGGCCGCCTCGCTGAGCGTCGCGCCCAGCCCGGCGCAGGCGCAAGGCCCCGGCCTCGTCAGCTCCATACTCAACAAGATGGAGCGCAACCGCCGCGAGACGCGGAGCCTTCGCGCCGGCATGGTCATGCAGAAGTACAACGCCCAGCTCAGGGACTACGACATGTCCTTCGGCGAGGTGAAGTACGTCCCCGGCCAGGGCCGCGACGTTTGCGTGCGCGTTGACTGGTCGAAGCCCGCGCGCGAGCACCTCGCCTCCTGCCAGGGCCAGTACACGCTCTACCGCCCGCGCCTGAACCAGGCCATACAGGGCAGCACGAAGTCGCGCAGCAAGAACACGCGCGTCAACGGCGTGCTCTCGTTCGCCCTCGGCGCCTCGGGCGCGCAGCTCAGGAGCCAGTACAACGTCGAGCCCGTCGGCGAAGGCACGCTCGACAACGGAGTGCACTTCTGGCTGCTCAAGTTCACCCCGCGCGGCCGCGGCGAGTTCCAGTACGCCGAAGTCTGGGTCGGCGACGACGGCATGCCCGTGCAGACGCGCGTCACCGAGCACAACGGCGACTCGACGCTCGTCCGCCTCAACAACGTGCAGAAGAACGTCGGCGTCTCGCCCGACGAGTTCAAGATCAACCTCGGCGCCGGCGTGAAGATCGTCAAGGGCTGAGCCGTTTGACATAAACGTGCGGTAGCGCGAAGGGTTCTGGCGCGATTGACGGGTCAGGGCCCTTCGCCTTTTTGCGCACCGCGACTTGCGCCCGCACGCGCACTTTTCGTATTGTATCGGGACTCCACGGCGGTTCCCCGGGCGCAAAAATTATCGAGCGGCTTTCCCCCGCGCGCCGGCGGTCGGACGAAAACGGCCTTGATCAAGAGAAGCACGCACCTCAAGCTGAAGCTGCGCGAGGCGGCATTCATCGCCCGCGGCCTGATGTCGTCGCGCCACCCCGTGCTGGCGCACGTCATCCCGATGCGCCGCTGCAACCTCGCCTGCACCTACTGCAACGAGTTCGACAAGGTCTCGGACCCCGTCCCGCTCGAAGAGATGCGCCGCCGCCTCGACAAGCTCGCAGACCTCGGCACCTCCATCATAACCATCTCCGGCGGCGAGCCGCTGATGCACCCCGACCTCGACCAGATCATCCGCCGCATACGCGAGCGCGGCATGATCGCCGGCCTAATCTCGAACGGCTACTACATGACGCCCGAGCGCATCCGGCGCCTGAACGGGGCGGGGCTCCAGCACCTGCAGATAAGCATTGACAACCTAGAGCCGGACGAGGTCTCGAAGAAGAGCCTCAAGAACCTCGACAAGAAGCTTCAGAACCTCGCCGAGCACGCCGACTTTCACGTCAACATCAACTCCGTCATCGGCGGCGGCATAAAGAACCCCGAGGACGCGCTCGTGATAGCGCGCCGCGCGCAGGAGCTGGGCTTCACCACGACGGTCGGCGTCATACACGACGGCCACGGAATACTGAAGCCGCTCGCCGAGCGCGAGCGCGCCGTCTATGACGAGCTGAAGAGGACTTCCAAGTCGGACTACGCTCGGCTCGGCTGGTTCCAAGACAACCTCGCCGCCGGCAAGCCGAATGACTGGCGCTGCCGTGCCGGCGCGCGCTACCTCTACATCTGCGAGGACGGGCTGGTGCACTACTGCTCGCAGCAGCGCGGCACGCCCGGCATCCCGCTCGAACAGTACACGCAGGCCGACATAGACCGCGAGTACAAGACCGAGAAGTGGTGCGCGCCGCTCTGCACGGTGGCCTGCGCGCACAAGGTCGCCATCCTCGACAACTGGCGCGACCCGCAGAAGGGCTCCGGGCAGGAGATCGCCCCGCAGCGACTCCGCGACGCCATCATGCGCACGCTGCGCGCCGGCTGAGGGCAGCCTCTACATCCTCACCTAACAAAAAATCTCAGTTCAATCTAACTTCCCTTCGGGCGAGGCGAGGCGTTCGGCCGCGCGGGCGCACGGCGGGGGCGGGGCTTCCTGCGCGCACTCTCCGCTGTTGATGAACCGTCTGTAACTTTCGGCCGCTTCCGCTCCGCGCCCGAGCGCGTCGAGGGCGCGGGCGATGTGGAAGGCGAGCGCGGCGTCCGGCTCGCCGCCTGCCTCGGCCGCGCGAAACTCTGCGAGCGCCTCTTCGGCGCGGCCCGCGGCGAGCAGTTCGAGCCCGAGCAGCTTGCGCGCGTGCGCGTCCTCGCGCACGGCGAGCGCCGCGCGGTACTCCTCGACGGCGCGGGCTGGCCGGTTGTAGAGCTTCGCCCTCTCGGCCCGCGCCATGTGCGCGTCGAAGCTGCCGTAGTCGGCGTAAAAATAGGCGGCGAAGATCGCGACGAGAGTCAGCGCGTAGGCGGGGACGACCCCGCGCGACCTGCCGCGAGCCCGCGACGGCGGGACGGCGGCCTTCTCGTCAACTTCGCCCCCGGCGGTTTGCGCCCCGTCATCTTGTGTGCTCGTAGATGTCGCTGCGTCGCTTGTGAAGAGTCGCGCGGCGAGGTAAAGCGGGAGGAAGACGGGCGGGAAGGCGAGCACGAGGAGCGCCCATGCGGCGACCGAGGGCGGGCCGAAGCCGACGCGGCGGCGCGCGTCGTGCAGAACCAGAGTCGAGAGGATCGCCGAGAGGGCGAAGTAGGCCGGGCGCAGAAGCTCGGCCGAGTCGCCGAAGGAGATTTGCCAGTCGGCCGCCACGCGCGCAGAGAGAAGCCTAGAGCTGCCGCGGCAGCGGGCCGCCGACGGTGTAGAGCGTGACGGAGCTGGAGAGGCCCATCCCCGAGAGCCTGCCGGCCATCAGGACGAGCGTCTCGCCCTGCTGCGCCGCGGCCGCCTCGACGAGC
>DASPKR010000545.1:0-27108 GCA_035627975.1 Pyrinomonadaceae bacterium
GGCGAAGAGGTGATGCGCGTCTTGCTCGACCTCAACGCCTCGGGGCAGACCGTCTTCATGGTCACGCACAACCCCTCGAACGCCGCGCTCGCGCACAGGGTTCTGAACATACGGGACGGGAGGCTCTGCGGCGAGGGAATCGCGCCGGCCGAGACGGCGGAGGCGGCGCCCGAGTTGCTCACCGCCTGACGAACAGGGGGAATCGTGAGGCTTATAATTTTATCTTTCATCATCCTGCTCGCGGGGCCGGCCGCGTCGGGGCAGAGCGTCTTCAGTGTGACCGTCAAAGACCAGGAGACGCGCGAGCCCGTGCCCGGCGCGACCGTCTCGGTGAAGGGGACGGAGATTTCGGCGACGACCGACGCGCGGGGCGTCGCGCGGCTCGAAGGCGTCCCCGACGGCGAGCAGACCGTCGAGATTTTCTCGGCCGGCTACGAGACCAAAGAGCTTAAGCTCACCTTCCCGGCGGCGGCGGCCGACGGCGAGGTCTTCATCAAGGTCAACAACGACCTCGGCGAGGTGACGGTCGTCGAGACTACACGCACGGGGCGCGAGATAGACGACGTGCCCACGCGCGTCGAGGCCATAGACGAGGAAGAGATCGGCGAGAAGATGAGCATGCGCCCGGCCAACGTCTCGATGGTCTTGAACGAGAGCACCGGGATAAAAGTGCAGCAGACCAGCGCGACCACGCAGACGCAGAGCGTGCGCATACAGGGCCTCGACGGCCGCTACACGCAGATTCTCAAGGACGGCTTCCCCGCCTTCGGCGGCTTCTCCGGCAGCCTCGGCGTGCTAGACATCCCGCCGCTCGACTTGAAGCAGGTCGAGATAGTCAAAGGCCCGGCGGCGACCTTCTACGGCGGAGGGGCGATTGCGGGCGTCATCAACTTCATCAGCCGGCAGCCGGAGGAGGAGCCCGTCACGAACATGATCTTCAACGCGACCTCGGCCGGGGGCCTCGACTTCTCCGTCTTCGACGCCCGCCGCCTCGGCCGCCACGGCTACACGCTGCTCGGCTCCGTCAACCTACAGCGCGAGTACGACGCTGACTCCGACGACTTCACGGAACTGCCCCGCGCCCGCTCGTTCAACGTCGCGCCGCGCCTCTTCTTCTCGCTCGGTGGGAGGGCGCGCCTGACAATCGGGAACTCGACCTCCTACCAGAGCCGCGAGGGCGGCGACGTGCAAGTCATACGCGGCCGCGCGGACGAGCAACACCGCTACTCGGAGCGCAACGACTCGCTGCGCAACATCACGACCTTGCAGCTCGACCGCGAGCTGTCCGCCGGCCGCAGGCTCGTCGCGCGCCAGAGCCTCGCCCTCTTCACGCGCGAGATAGAAATCCCCGGCTACCGATTCGACGGCCGACAGTTCAACTCCTACACCGACATCTCCTACTTCCACCCCGTCGGGGGCCACGCCCTCGTCTTCGGCTTCAACGCCGCGCACGACGGCTTCTCCGAGCGCGGCGCCGTCGCCGGCACGGGCGCGCGCGACGAGAGCCGCACGACCTTCGGCGGCTACGCGCAGGACAGCTTCGCCGTCACCGAGAAGTTATCGCTCGAAGCCGGCTTCCGCCTCGACCACGTCCGCGGCTACGGCGCCTTCGCGCTGCCGCGCGTCTCCGCGCTCTACCGCTTCACCGGCCGCTTGAGCAGCCGCTTCACCGTCGGTTTCGGCTACAAGGCGCCGAGCATCTTCACAGAAGAGGCGGAGACTTTGCTCTTCCGCGGCGTCCTGCCCGTCGGGAACTCTCTGAAAGCTGAGCGCAGCCGCGGCGGCACCTTCGACGTGAACTACCGAGGCACGGCCGGCGAGAAGTTCTCCTACTCACTTAACCAGATGTTCTTCTACACCGAAATTGAAGACCCGCTCGTCCTGACGGCCGGGCCGGGCGGCACGTTCCGTTTCATCAACGCCGCGCGCCCCGTCGCGAGCGCCGGCTTCGAGTCGAACGCGCGCCTCTCATACGACTTCGTAAAGCTCTTCGCCGGCTTCACCTTCACCAGCGCGAAGGCGAAGTACCTAGCGGGCGACCGGACACTCGCGCTCACGCCGAAGGGCAGGCTCAACTCCGCCCTGCTCTTCGAGCGCGAGGAGAATTTCAAGGCGGGCGTCGAGGCTTACTACACGAGCGGCCAGCTCCTCACAGACCGCTCCCGCGCGCGCGCCTTCTGGGTCGTGGGCCTCTTCGGCGAAAAGACTTTCGGCAAGTACAGCCTCTTCTTCAACGCCGAGAACGTCACGGATACGCGGCAGGGCCGCTTCGGCACGGTCGTCTTCCCGCCGCGACAGAACCCGACCTTCGCGGAGATTTACACCCACACCGAGGGGCGCGTCTTCAACGGCGGTGTCAAGGTGAGGCTCTGACAAGGGGCAGTCAGGGAGGCCCGTGCCACATCCACGAACTATTTTCAACTTCCGCTTGACACTGTACTCGTCTCCAGGGTCTAGACTCTCATTCGTGGGCCGGCAATGCCCGAAAATTTCTACGGAGGGCGGTCATGAGAATCTTAATTTTCGGCACTTGGCGCTTGCGCGTGCTCCTGCTGGCATCGGCAATTCTATACGCCGCCGCGCCGGAGGCGGCGGGGCAGCATCACCACGACCCACCCGTCGCGCGGCCGACCCCAACCGCGACACCGAAACCAACTCCCGCGCCGAAGCCCACGCCCGCGGAGGCCGTCGTAGCACCCGGCCGCCCCGCGCAGGCGACCACGGGCGGCGCGGCGCATGATCATAGTGCCCACGGCCAGGGTGCGGAGGTCACGAAATCCGCCGAGGGCGACAGCCCGCACGGTGGGCACAGCGCCGGTGACGTGCCGATGACGAGCCGCGACGGCTCCGGCACTTCATGGCAGCCCGCCTCTACGCCCGCCTACATGCTCCACAAGCGCGCGGGGGGATGGCTGCTGATGCTGCACGGCGAGGCGAAAGTGGGCGTCAACTCGCAGGGCGGGCCGCGCGGCGTCACGAAGTTCGAGTCTCAGAACTGGCTCATGCCGATGGCGACGAGGGAGGCCGGGCGCGGCACGCTCGAACTGCGCGGCATGTTCAGCCTGGAACCTCTTACCTACTCGGGCGCCGGCTCGCCGCAACTCTTCCAGTCGGGCGAGGTCTATCAGGGGCGGCCCATAGTGGACGCACAGCACCCGCACGACCTGCTGATGGAGCTGTCGGCGCGCTACACGCTGCCGGTCGGTGACCGCGGCTCCTGGTTCGCCTACTTCGGCTACCCGGGCGAGCCCGCCCTGGGTCCCGTCGCCTTCATGCACCGCGCGTCGGCCGCGGAGAACCCGTCGGCGCCGCTCGCACACCACCTTCAGGACTCGACGCACATCTCGTTCGGCGTCTTCACGACCGGCTTCACCTACCGCTGGCTGAAGGTGGAGGGCTCGGTCTTCAACGGGCGCGAGCCGGACGAAGAGAGGTACGGCTTCGAGGCCGGGCCTTGGAACTCGCGCTCGGTTCGCGTCTCCGTGGCGCCGAACAAGAACTGGGCCCTCCAGTACTCCTATGGGTTCCTGAAGAACCCGGAGCTGCTGCACGAGGGCGACACTCACCGCCAGACGGCGTCAATTCAGTACAACAGGCCGCTCGCGCGCGGGAACTGGGCGACGAGCCTGGTCTGGGGGCGCAACCGCGAGGGCGACGAGGGCCACACCTTCAGGCTCAACAGCTACACGCTGGAATCCACGCTCAACTTCGCGGGCAAGAACTACATCTACACGCGCCTGGAGCTGGTGGATAAGAAGGACATCCTCCGGCCCGAGGACCTGCCTAAGCTGGGGCTCGGGGAGCACGCGCACCCCCAGTTCCGCATAGGTGCCTACAGCTTCGGCTACGTGCGCGACCTCTACGCGGGCGACAAGTACTCCCTGGGCCTGGGCGGCGACACGACCTTCTACTCGAAGCCGGAAGCCCTCGACGTGCTCTACGGCAAGAGCCCGGTCTCGTGGAAGGGGTTCCTCCGAATACGGCTCGGGGGCAGGGGCGCGGGCCACGGGATGTGAGGGGCGAAAATTCGCCCCGCAAATTTTTAAGGGCTCGAAAAATACCTGTTGACTCTGTAGTGCAGTACAGACTTTATACTGGGAACAGCTTGTGACGGGAGGTTGGCTAAGTGATGCGTGATACGAGCCGAGGCGCGAGGACGGTAGGCGAGGAGGAGGGGCGGCGGATGCTCAAGATCGGCGACGTCTCCAAACGGAGCGGCATCGGCGTCGAGGCGCTCAGGTTCTACGAGAAGAGCGGGCTGCTGGATAAGCCGTCGCGCACCTACAGCGGCTACCGCGTTTACGGCGAGGAGGTGCTGGAGCGGCTGGCCTTCATCAAGCGGGCGCAGGCGCTCGGCTTCTCCCTCGAGGAGATAAGGCAGATTGTGGACGACGCCCGGAGGGGTGAGAGCCCCTGCGAGGAGGTGCGCGAGATAGTCCGGCGCCGCATGGAGGAGCTCGACGAGCGGCTGCGCGAGCTGCACCGCTACAGGAAGGAACTCAAGCACACGCTAGAAGAGTGGGACAAGGTGGGGCGCGCGCCCGGCCACATCTGCGGGCTCATCGAGGGCTCGGAGGTCAGGCACGCCGCACACCACAAGGGGGAAGGGCTGAAGCGAGGGAAGCGCGGGGCCTGAAAGCCCCGCGGCGGGCGGGGCTCCCCGGCGACGGGGGAAGGGAGTCCGAAGATGCAAGCAACATCTGCGACGAAAGAAGAGTCAGTTGACCCGGTGTGCGGGATGACGGTCGTCCCGGCGAAGGCCGCCGGGACGAGCGAGCGCGACGGCGTGCGTCACTACTTCTGCTCGCGAGGGTGTAAGGAGAGGTTCGACTCGGCGGGCGCCGGCGCCGCGCACGAGGGTCACGGTCACCGCGGCCACGTCATGAACGAGCCGGAGCAGGCCCGCCAAGCTCCGCGCGGCGGCGATGCCCGGGAGGCGCAGGCCGAGAGCTATCGCACGATGATGCGGAAGTTCTGGTTCGCGGCCGCCGTCGGCGCCCCGCTGCTACTGCTGATGTTCGCGGAGTTCGTCCCCGCGTGGCAGCACGCGCTGATGCCGTACCACCGCCTGATAGGTATGGCCTCCGCCGCGCTGACTCTGCCGGTGCTCGCGTGGTCGGGCCGGCAGTTCTTCGAGAGCGCGTGGAACGGCCTGCTCAACCACAACACGAACATGGACACGCTGGTCGCGCTCGGCACGGGCGCGGCCTGGGCATACTCGGCCGCGGCCGTCGCGGCGCCGGGCCTCTTTCCCGAAGGCACCGGGGGGATGTACTTCGAGGTGGCGGTCATCGTCATCGCGCTCATACTGCTCGGGCAGGCGCTCGAGATGAGGGCGAAGAGCCGTTCGAGCGCGGCGCTCAGGAAGCTGCTCGAGCTACAGGCGAAGACCGCGCGCGTCGTCCGCGGCGGCCGCGAGGTTGACGTGCCCATAGAGGAGGTGGTGGTCGGCGACACGGTGCTCGTCCGCCCCGGCGAGAAGGTGCCGGTGGACGGCGTCATCATTGACGGCGAATCGGCGGTTGACGAGTCAATAGTGACCGGCGAGTCCGTCCCCGTGGATAAGAAGCGGGGCGACGGGGTCATCGGCTCGAGCGTCAACAAGACGGGCGCGTTCACCTTCCGCGCGACGAAGGTCGGGGCCGATACGGCGCTCGCGCGCATTGTCGAGATGGTCGAGCGCGCGCAGAGCTCCAAGCCTCCGATTGGAAGACTGGTGGACAAGGTCAGCTCCTACTTCGTGCCGACGGTGATGATACTCGCCGTGCTGACGTTCCTGGCCTGGTTCAACTTCGGCCCCGAGCCCGCCGTCAACCACGCCGTCGTGACGATGGTCGCGGTGCTCGTCATCGCCTGCCCGTGCGCGCTCGGCCTGGCGACGCCCATCAGCTTGATGGTGGGCGTGGGGAAGGCGGCCGAGCACGGCGTGCTCATACGCAACGGCGAGGCGCTCGAGACCGCCTCCAGGCTCACGACCGTGGTGCTCGACAAGACGGGCACTATTACGAAGGGCAAGCCGGAGCTGACCGACGTGCTGCCGCTCGAAGGCTTCGCGGAGGGCGAGCTGCTCCGCCTCGCCGCGACCGCGGATCGGCGGAGCGAGCACCCGCTCGCGGAGGCAATCGTGAGCGGCGCGCGCTCGCGCGGCGTCACGCTCGGCGAGCCGGAGGAGTTCGAGGCGGTGCCGGGCCACGGCGTCGAGGCGACGGTCGAAGGCATGAGCGTGGCCGTCGGCAACCGGAAGCTGATGGAGAGGGCGGGCGTTGACGCCTCGGCCTTCGAGCCGGCGGCGGCCGGGCTAGCAGACGAGGGCAAGACGCCGATGTTCGTCGCCGTCGGGGGCCAGCCGGCCGGCGTCGTGGGCGTCGCCGACACGCTAAAGGAAGACTCCGTGGAGGCCGTGCGCGCCCTGCGCTCGATGGGCATTGACGTGGTGATGATAACCGGCGACAACGAGCGCACGGCGCGCGCCATCGCGCGCCAGGCCGGCATCGAGCAGGTGCTGGCCGAGGTGCTGCCCGAGGAGAAAGCGCGGCAGGTCGAGAGGTTGCAGGCCGAAGGCCCGCCGCGCGGGGGGCGCAGGGCCCGCGGCGCGCGCCTCGTCGGGATGGTGGGAGACGGCATCAACGACGCGCCGGCGCTCGCGCAGGCCGACGTGGGCTTCGCCGTAGGGACGGGGACGGACGTCGCCATAGAGGCGGCTGACGTGACGCTCGTCGGCGGGAGTTTGAGGGGCGTCGTCACGGCGATAGAGGTCTCGCGGGCGACGCTGCGCAACATAAAGCAGAACCTGTTCGGCGCCTTCATCTACAACGTGCTCGGCATCCCCGTGGCGGCGGGCGTCTTCTACCCGCTCTTCGGGGTGCTGCTCTCGCCCATCATCGCGGGGGCGGCGATGGCCGCGTCTTCCATAACGGTCGTGACGAACGCGAACCGCCTTCGGCTCTTCGGGCCGCGGCGCGCGGGGGAGGTGAGAGGATGACTGCCACGCAGATAGTCGTGACGCTCTTAGGGTTCGGCCTCATCGGCTGGGTGGTCTGGTACTTCTGGCTCTGGGAGGGCGAGTCGGTCGAGGCGCGCGCCGGGGCCGGGGGCTTGCAGGTCGTTGACGTGACGGTGAAGGGCGGCTACCAGCCGGCCGCGATTGTCGCTAAAGCCGGCCGGCCGCTGCGACTGAACTTCACGCGCCGCGAGTCAACGCCGTGCGGCGAGGAGGTCGTGCTGCCTGGCTTCGGCCGACGCGCGCACCTGCCCGAGGGGGAGACGGTCGCCGTCGAGATGACGCCCGCGGAGCCGGGCGAGTACGAGTTCACGTGCGGCATGAACATGTATAAGGGGAAGATAATCGTCAGGTGACGGGCGCGCGTGACAGCGGTCGCCGGGATGGGCTATGCTTGGGCGCGTAGCTCTTAGCCGCGCCCAAGCTAAGGGCTAATGGTTTCTTGGGAGAGGTGCAGGAGTGGTTGAACTGGCAGCACTGGAAATGCTGTGTACGGGGAACCGTACCGTGGGTTCGAATCCCACCCTCTCCGCCATTCAGTTCTGAGTCGGCGCGCCAGATGAGAAGACTGCTGTTGACAATCTCGGCCCTCGGCCTGCTGTGCGCCGTCGCGGCGGCGGCCGGCGACGCTTCGGCGCAGAGGCGCGGCAGGGCTCGTCCCCGCCCCGTCTGCGGCGACCCGACCGTGAGGTGCCGCACGACCGCAGTGTTCCAGCCGCACCAGTTGCCCTTCGAGGTCTCGGCCAGCGACGTTATAGTCGAGAGCGAGCCGTTCTACATGGTCATACTCAAGAGCGTGCGCGACACGGCGCAGGACGGCACGGTCTTCGTCCCCGAGGACGAGCGCCTTGAGGCGCAGAAGCTCTTCCCGCGCCACAAGGTCTTCGCCTCGCGCGGCTACGAGCCCGACGAGCTCTACTACGAGGGTACGGCCGAGGGGCAGCAGTTCATGGCCGTCTTCGCGGGACGCACGCGCGCCGAGGCCGGGCGCGTGCTCGCCAGGGTGCGGGCCACGGGCAAGTTCCCCGGCGCGAACCTGCGGCGCACGCGCACTGGCTTTAACGGCACGTAAGGGTTAAACTCCCTACCCGGCGCGTGCATCGCGCGCGGCGGCGCGGCGCATCAAAAGGGTTCTTGACAATTTATCTGACTTCGGGCTCCGCACAACGCCAGCCCCGCGAACCCCGCCAGGCCGGGAACGGAGCAACGGTAGCGGCGGCGGCGTGTGTTGCGGGTTAGTCCGGAGTCAGGCCAGATCGAAAGGAGTTGCCGCCGTCTCGGGCGGGGCTTGCCGGCCGCGTGCCAACGGCAACAGCCCCGCCCCGGCGTCAACTCCTTTTCCCGTTTCGGCGATGAAGATAAACATTCTGCGGCTCGACCACGTGCAGGTCTGCGTCCCGCCGGGCGCCGAAGAGCGTGCGCGGGATTTCTACGGCGGGGTGCTCGGCCTCGAAGAAATAGAGAAGCCGGAGGCGCTTAAGAAGAGCGGCGGCCTCTGGTACAACGTCGCGGACGTGCAGCTACACATCGGCGTCGAGCCGGAGGTCGCCCCGTCGAAGCGCCACCCCGCCTTCGAGGTCGAGGACGCGGCGGGCGTGCGCGCCTACCTCGAAGGGCGCGGCGTCCGCACTAAGGACGAGGTGACCATCCCCGGCGTCGCCGGGCGCTTCTCCTTCTTCGACCCCTTCGGCAACCGCATCGAGCTTATCGAGAAGGCGAAAAGCTGAAAGCCGGGCGCTCCCCTATGTCCTACCAAGTCATCGCGCGCAAGTGGCGGCCGCAGACCTTCGAGGAGGTCACGGGGCAGGAGCACATCACGCGGACGCTGCGCAACGCCGTCGAGCACGAGCGCCTCCACCACGCCTACCTATTCTCGGGCGCCCGCGGCGTCGGGAAGACCACCACGGCGCGGCTGCTGGCGAAGGCCGTCAACTGCCACAAGTCCGACAGGCCGACCCCTACGCCCTGCCGCTCGTCTGACCCGGCGGCTTGCCCGTCCTGCCGCGAGATAGCCGAGGGCCGTTCGATAGACGTGCTCGAGATTGACGCCGCGTCGAACACCGGCGTTGACAACGTGCGCGACGCCATCATCAACACCATCGGCGTGCGCGCCGCCCGCGACCGCTACAAGGTCTTCATCATTGACGAAGTCCACATGCTCTCGACGCCGGCCTTCAACGCGCTCTTGAAGACTCTGGAAGAGCCGCCGCCCCGCGTGCTCTTCATCATGGCGACGACGCACGCGCACAAAGTCCCCGAGACCATCCTCTCGCGCAGCCAGCAGTTCGAGTTCCGCACCATCGCCGCCTCGAAGATAGCCGAGCGCCTCCGCCTCATCGCCGACGCCGAGAAGATTGACGTGAGCGACGACGCGCTGCGCGAGGTGGCGCGCGCCGGCGAGGGCTCGATGCGCGACGCGCAGTCGGCCTTCGACCAGGTCATCAGCTTCAGCGAGGGCCGGATAGAGGCGGCCGACGTCGAGGCCGCGCTCGGCCTCGCGGGAACGGAGCTTCTCTCGCGCGTGATGCGCGCCGTCGCCGACGCTAAGCCGGCCGAAGCCCTCGCGGTAGTTGATGACCTCGTGGCTCGCGGCCACGACCTTAGGAACTTCTGCCGCGACCTGCTCGCGCACCTGCGCGGCCTGCTGGTCGTCAAGGTCGCGGGCGACTCGTCGCCGCTCGCCGACATCACCGAGGCCGAGCGCAGGGAACTCTCCGCGGAGGCGCGCGACTTCTCCGAGTCCGACATCGTCCGCTTCTTCCACAGCCTTACAGAGACGGAGGCGCGCCTGCGCGAGAGCGCGCACCCGCGCTACCAGTTAGAGATCGGGCTGGTGAAGCTCATCGAGATGCGCCGGCTCGCGCCGCTCTCGCAGATAGTCGAGCGTCTGGGCGCGCTCGAAGCCGCCCTCCGCAACGGGGGAGGCACAGGAAGCCCCGGCGCGCAGACGCCGCCCGCCAGCGCCCCCGCCGCCGGCACTCCCTCGCGCGCGGGCGGTCGTGGCGGCGGCGCGGCCTCTTTCTCCGCCGCCGAGCCCGGGCCGCAGCCGCAAGCCCCGAGCGCCTCGGCGCCCGCCCGCACTTCGGCCGAGACCTTTAACGCGCCGCCGTCAATCGCCGCCGCGCCGCCGAGCGCGACGGCGCCCGCCCCCTCGAACTTCGGCGCGGGCCGCGCCGCGACCGCCTCGACGCCGAACCTGAAGCTCGTCCCGCCGTCGAGCGGCGGCGCGCGCACGTCGGACGTACCCTTCCCCGTCGCCGGCCCCGAAGGCCCCCCCGAGCCGCTCTCGTTCTTCGAGGAGGTGCGCGCGGGCGAAGACCGCGTGGGCCAGCCCGTCTCGCTAAGGCCCGCGAGCGCGCCTTCGCCGGCCGGCGCGACCGCCTCCGGGCCTGCGCGGGGGGGGGCGCGCGAGGCGCAGGCCGACGACGCCGCGAGCCGCATCAAGCGGGGACTGGAAGAGCGCTCGAAGCCTTTACTCGCGGCCGCCGTGGACGGCGCGCGCCGCGTGCTCACAGAAGGCGAAGAGGTTTACGTCGAGTTCGCGCCCGACACGAAACACCTGCGCGACACGCTCTCGCGGCCGGAGAACATGAGGCTGCTGCGCGAGGCCTGCTGCCAGGCGCTCGGCCGGCAGGTCGGCGTGCGCGTCGAGGTTCGTGTGCCGGGCGAGTCGGACGACGTGCCGCTCACGCGGCAGGACGAGGAGCGGCTCGAGCAGCAGCGCCTCCGCGAGTTCGCCGAGAACCACCCTCTCGTGCAGAAGGTCTTAAAGACGTTCCGCGCCGAGATAATCGAGGTCAAGCGCATAGACGGCGGCCAGCAGCAGCAGTAGCCTGAACAAACTCGGCGGCGGGGGCGTATAGCCTTCGCGGAGGTGATTTGTAAAGATGCGTGATCCGGTTCTGGCTGGCCTGCTTAGCTTCATAATCCCGGGCGTCGGGCAGCTCTACAACGGGCAGATTCTGTGGGGCATTCTGTGGCTGATATTCACGCCCGGCTTTTGGATAGGCACGGGCGGCCTGCTCGGCTGGCTCTGCCACATCATCGCCGCCTACCTCGCCTACTCCTACGCCAAAGACCACCCCGTCCGCTAGGAAGTCGAAGACGGTAGGGCCGCGAAAAAGGTGAAGGCGGAGGGCGCCGCTGCCCTCCGCCTTCCTTTTTGCCTAGCGGCGCCCCGCGTCAGGGCTTCTGCGCCTCTTTGGGCGGCGCGGCGCGCGGGATGTCGTCGTCGAGAACGGGCGCGAGCAGCTCGGCCTCGGGCGACTCCGTCTTCATGCGCGGCGGGCCGCGGCGCAGCACGGGCGGCACCTTCGGGCGCGGGATTTTGACGGTCGCGACCGAGTCGGTGCGCTTCAGGATAGTGCCGCCCCGGCCCGCGACCCAGGCGGCCGTGCCGCCGAGGTAGGAGGCGCCGAAGAGCGACGCGCTCGTCACCGTCGGCTGCAACATCCACTCCTCGCCGCCGTCCGAAGTCTGAAGCACGCGCCCCTGCTCGCCCACCACCATCACGTCGTCGCGCCCCGCGACGGCCACCGAGTAGAGGTTAATCTTTAAGCCCGACTCCTGATCCTTCCACGTCTTCCCGCCGTCGTCGGTGCGGAGTATGAGGCCGCGCTCGCCGACCATGTAGCCGCGCTGCGCGTCGGCGAACGCCAGCCCGTAGAGCCACTCTTTGGCGTTAACGTTCACCGTGTCCCAACTCTCGCCGCCGTCCGTGCTGCGAAGCACCGTGCCGTTCGAGCCGACGGCCACGGCCGTCGCGGGGTCGGCGAAGGCCACGGCCTCGATCCAGTTCTGCGTGAACGAGGAGCGAAGGCGCCAGGTCTTCCCGCCGTCGTCCGTCTTCAAAATCCTCCCGCGCGCGCCGACGGCGACGCCGCGCGAGGCGTCAACGAAGTGGACGCCGAAGAGGTCGTCTTCGATTTCGGAGGCGGCCTGCTCCCACGAGATGCCGCCCGTCGGCGAGCGCAGTATGGTGCCGCGCTCGCCGACGGCCCAGCCCCGCAACTCGTCGGCGAAGAAGACCGCGTGCAGCCGCGCCGTCGTCCCCGAGGGCCGGAGCGTCCAGCGCTTACCGCCAGAAGAGGTGTAGAGAATGCGACCGCGCGAGCCGACGGCCCAGCCGCGGTCGTCGTCCAAGAAGAAGATGTCAGCGAGGTCGTCGCGCCCGCCGTCCGTCAGACGGCGCCACTGTATGCCGCCGTCGTCGGTGCGAAGTATCAGCCCGTCCCGGCCGGCGGCCCATCCCGTGCTCTCGTCGGCGAAGTGAATGGCCGCGAGGCGCGGGCGCGTCTTTACGCTCACGGGGAACCATGTCAGCCCGCCGTTGCCTGTCGTGAGCACCTGCCCCTCGTCGCCGGTCGCCCAGCCGTGCTCGGAGTCGGAGAAGAAGACCGAGAGCAGGTCGGCGCGCGTAAGCGCGTCCGCGACCGCCCACGTCTCGCCGCCGTCCTCCGTGCGGGCCATCAGCCCGCCCATGCCGACGGCGACTGCGCGGCCCGTCGGGCCGGCGAAGGCGACGCTCGTGAAGGGAAGCTCAGTCTCGACGGGGCGCGCGACCCACGTCTGGCCGCCGTCGCGAGTGACGACGAGCGTGCCGTCCTCGCCGGCCGCCACGCCGTTCTTCACGCCCGAGAAGGAGACGGAGTAGAGGTGCGCCCTCACGCCCGACTTCTGCGCCGCCCAGGTCTTCCCGCCGTCCGAGGTCTTAACTATCTGCCCGTAGCTGCCCACTGCCCAGCCGTGCAGCGCGTCGGGCGCGAACGCGACCGAGTAGAGGTGGTCGCGCACGCCGGTCTGTCGTATCAGCCAGGTCTTGCCGGCGTTCGCGGTCATGAGCACCTGCCCGCGCGAGCCGACGGCTACGGCCGTCCGCGCGTCCTTGACGAAGAGGCCGTAGAGCGGGACGGGCGTCCCCGAGCGCTGCTCCTTCCAGCGGAAGCCGCCGTCCTCCGTGCGGAGTATCACGCCGGCGGCGCCGACGGCCCATCCCGTCCGCTTGTCCGCGGCGAAGCGCACTGCGTAGATGGCGTTGCCCTGCGGCAGTGGGTTCTGCCACAGCCACGGCTGCTGCGCCTGCCGCGCGAGGGCCGCCGGCGGCGCCGCGCAAGCGAGGGCGAGCGCCGCGAGGCACAGGAGCGCCGCGCGCTTCGTCGTCGTAGCTGGAACGTATGCGGCCATAAAAAGGCGTGCGGTCGGGAGGGAGATTTTAGCCCGAACGGGGCGCCGGGCCTAGCGCCCAGGGAGATCGCCATAAAGGCACAGAGGCACAGAGATCAAACAATTCTGAGTTCCCTCTGTGCCTCTGTGCCTTTATGGCTAATTCTACCGGCCGCCGGTGGCGCTCCCCGCGACCGCTTCGGCGGCCTCGCTCAGGACTTCGCGGTCGGCGCGGCCGAGGCCGGCTACCTTACGGGCGGCGCGGTCAACGGCCTCCTGCGCGACGTGGCCGGCGTGGCCCTTGACCCACTCCCACGAGACGCTGTGCGGCCCCGCGGCCTTGTCGAGCCGCTCCCACCACTCGTGGTTGGACTTGCGCCGGAAGCGCCCGCTCATCGTCTCTACGACGTAGCGCGAATCTGTCATCAGGCGCACGCGGCACGGCTCGCGCAATTGTTCGAGCCCGAGCGCCGCGGCCGCTATCTCCGCCTGCTGGTTCGTAGCCTCGCCCAGGTAGAGCCCGAACGCGCGCCAAGTCCCCATGTAGCCCAAAAGCGCCACGGCCGCCGCGCGCGCCGCCCCCTGCCCGTTCCCCAGGCTCGACCCGTCGCAATAGATAAGGACTTCCTTCATAAGCGCGCGGGCGGGCGGTTTCTCACGCGACCTCCTGGGCCTCGCGCGTGACGGCGACGACGTGGTCAACGGACTGCTCGAAGGTGTCGTCGTGGGAGATGACGAAGAGCTGGTCGAAGTCGCGCACCTGGCCTATCTGCTGCGCGAGGCGCTCGCGCCGCTCGGCGTCCATGTTGACGGTCGGCTCGTCGAAGAAGGCGACGCGTATGTCGGAGAGCTGCTTGAGGAGGGCGAGGCGGACGGAGAGGGCCGCGACCATCTGCTCGCCGCCCGAGAGGTTCACGAAGGGGCGCTCGTGGCCGCCCTCTTCGAGCATTATCTCGTAGTCGCGCGTCCAACGCAGCGCCCTCCCGCCCTCGCCCGTTATCTCTCGGAAGAGGTGGTTGGCCTCAATAGAGATGTTGTAGAGGTAGCTTTCGGTGACGAGCGGGCCTGCCTTCCTGAGCGTGTCGCGTATGAACTCGGTCGTCTGCGAAAGCTCTTCGAGCCGCTCTCGCTCCCTGAGCTCCTCGCGCATCGTCTCGCGAACCTCTTCGAGGCGCGCGAGCTCGGCCCGGAGCGCTCCCTCGCGCTCGCGCGCGGCTTCGAGCTGCGCCGAGGTCTTCGCGGCCTCCTCGCGTGCGAGCGCCAGCGCCGCGGCCTCAGAGGCGTGGCGGTCGCGGTCGTATGCGGCGGCGGCGCGCTCGTGCTCTTCGCGTGCGCGCGCGGCCGCGCGGGCCGCGCGCGCGGCCTCCTCCTCGGCGTCTCGGGCGGCCGCCTGGCGCGCCGGCAGAGTCGAGGCGAGCGAGGCGCACTCGAGGTGCTCGCGGTAGGCGTCGGCCGACGAGTCGCGCAGCGAGGCGGCCCCGGCCCATTCGGCGTCGAGTCGCGCGAAGCGCGCGAGCCGGGCGTCGAGCGCGGCCGACTGCTCGCGCAGGGCGGCGACAGCCTTGAGTGCCTCCTCAGACTCAAGCCGAAGCTCTTCGGCGCGCCCGGCCTCCGTGCGCAGCGCCGCGGCGCGGCCGCGCGGGTCGCCCAGCTCTCGCAAGCGGCGCTCGACGGCCTCCGCGTCCGCGGCGAGCGACTCCTCGCCGCCGGCAATCGCCGCGACCTGCTCGCGCTCGTCACGGCGCGCCCTGCCCTCTTCGGTTATCTCTTCGAGCCGCGCGCGAAGGGGCTCAAGCTCGGCGTAGCGGAGCGCGCCCTCGCGCGCGCGCCTGAGCAGGTCGTCAATGCCGATGATCTGTGACTGTAGCTCGTCCTGCAACTTCTCGTCCGCGTCCGCCGAGAGCGCTGCCATCTCTTCGTCTATGGCGGCGAGCGCGGCCTCGCGCTCGCGCAGAAGCTCGCGGTCGTGCGCGAGGCGTGCGCGCGTCGTCTCGAAGCGCGCGGCCGTCTTCTCGGCGTCGCGCGCCTGCCGCAGCTCGCGCGCGGCCGCCGTCTGCTCGCGCTCGACCTGCGACAGGCTCGCGCGGCCCGCTTTTATCTGCTCGCCGAAGTGATCCTCGAAGGTGCGGCCCTCCTCGGCGAGGTTCTTGCAGGTCTCGTGGAGGATGGGGCAGACGCCGCCGCGGGCGCGCTCGCTGGCGCGCTCGTCGCGCGCGATGGCCTCGCGCAGGCGCGCGGCCCTGTCAGAGAGCTCGCGCTCGCGCGATTCTAGCTCGGCCAGATGGCCGGCCCGCGCGGCGGCCTGCTCGTACTCGCGCGCCTCCCTTTCGAGCGACGCGAGCCCGCGCCGCAGCCTCTCGATTTCGCGCTCGGCCTCGCGCCTCTCGCGCGTGAGGTGTTTGCGCGACGTGAGCGCCTTCTCCACTTTGCTCAGGCGCGTCTCGACGCCCATGCGCTCGCTCTCGAGGCGCTCGGCCTCGCCTTGCGCGCCCGCAAGGGCCTCGGCCGCGCGCACTCGCTCGCGCGTCTCCGTGTGCTGGCGGCGCAGGCTCTCGAGCTCGCGGTCGAGGCGCGTGAGGCGCTCTCGGGCGGCGCGCGCCTCGGCGAGCAGGTCGCGCAGGCGCTCGCGCTCGCGCTCCGACTCCTCCTGCGCGGCGAGGTCGCCTTCGAGCCCGGCCAGCGCCTCGCGCGCCGACTCGGCGCGTGCGAGCGCGTCGCCCAGGCGGCGTGCGTCGGCCTCGGCCGCGGCCAGTGTGCGCGCGACCTCGGCGGCCTCCGCGCGCAGGAGCTCGCGCTCGGCGCGCTCGGCTTCGAGGGAGCGCAGGCGCTCGGTCGCCTCAATGAACTTCTCGTAGCCGTCGCGCGTGGTGCGCTGGCGCTCGCCCGCCGCGCGCGCGGCCTCGAGCTCGGCGCTGAGGTCGCCCAGGCGGCGCTCGGCCGACTCGCGCTCGACTTCGAGCCGGACGGCGCGGGCGTGCGCCTCGGCCGCGCGCCGCTCCGCCTCTTCGAGCGCGGCGACGACGAGCAAACGCGACTCGGCCTCGGCGCGGAGCGAGCCGAGCGCGGCGGTCAGCTCCTCAACGCGCCGCGCGGCCGACTCGTGCTCGGCCGCAGCGTCGTCGTAGCGGGCGAGTTGGGCCTCGGCGCCGCCGATGCGGACGCGCGCTTCCGTGATGCGCTCGTTGATGAGGGAGACGGTGTCGCGCAGTCGCTCGGCCGACTCGCGGTACTCCTCGACCTTGAGCAGGCGGTCGAAAGACTTCTTGCGGTCGGTCGGGGTCTGTAGGAAGTCCGAGGTGAAGAGCCCCTGCGGGACGCCTATGGCGGAGCGGAAGAGAGCCTTCAGATCGGTGCCGGGCTCGATGCCGAGGTGCAGGTCGAGCCACTTGCGCACGTCGGCCTTGCCCGAAGCGAGCTTCATCTTCAGCTCCGGGTCATAGACGTAGTAGCCCGTCCCCGTGTCGCGATAGACGACGTAGAGGCGCTCGTCCAGGTCGTTCTGGAAGGTGACGCGCACGGTGCCGCGCTTGGCGCCGCGCCGCAGGAAGTCATCCTTGCTGTAGTCGAGCACGTCGAAGAGCGCCCAGGCGACGGCCTCCAGTATCGTCGTCTTGCCGGCGCCGTTCGGCCCGACAATAGCCGTCGTCCCGCGCTCGAACGCGAACGCGCCGCGCTCGTACGACTTGATGTTCTCAAGCTCTACCCTTGTGACGTGCATGGGAAAAGTAGCCGGTAGTCAGTAGCCGGCAGGAAGACGGCGGCCGCACCGCGGAGCCCGCCATCTGCTGACTACCGGCTACTGTCTCCTGACTACTGCTTTCTTGTCAAAGGTCTTCGATTTTTAGCTGGGTGTCTGCGCCCTTCCATGCGCGCTCGAACTCGCGGCGGACGAGGTCTGCTTCCCGCGCTTTACCTTGAGCCTTGAGGCTCTCCGAGAGGCCGAAGAGCGAGCGGCCGTTGCGGCGGTTGCGCCGGAGGTCTTCGCGGAAGACGGCCTCGGCCTCGGCGAACTGCTTGTCGAGCATGAGCGCGCCGCCCAGGCTTTCGCGCGAGAGCGGGTGATACCAGCCGGGCGGCTCGTCGTAGGCGAGCGCGTCCTCGGCGGCGACGGCCTGGCGCAGGAAGTTGATGGCAGCCTTCCGGTCGCCGCGCGCGGAGGCGATGCGCGCGTTCAGGAAGTGCTCGGCGATCTTCAGCACGTCTCTCGTCCTGTTCTGCCCGTAGGAGTCCTCGGGCGGGACGGCCTGCGCTTTCGCGACCAAGTTCCTGAGGTCGGCTTCGGCCTCGGCGGTCTTGCCCGTGGCGACGTGCGCCATGCCGCGCGCCCAGTGCCAGAGGGCGTTGGTGGCCTGCATCGTGGCCGGCGGCTCCGTCGTCTTCAGAATCTCGTCCCACCGGCCGAAGCGCGCCGCGATGAGAGAGCGCGTCGGCATGAAGCTCTCGAAGAAGGGCATCTCCTTCAGGTACGGCTCGACGTTCTGTTCGAGCCTACGGGCGGCGGCGACCGCGGCGGCGTAGCGCCCCCGCATGCTCTCGGCGGCGGCGAGGAAGTGCAGGTTGTGGCTGTAGTACGCGGCCGAGTATATGCCGCGAAGGCCGCCCCGCGACAGATATTCCTCGTCAACCTTCGCCGCCCACTCGTTGCTCTTGGCGGCGCGCTCGTAGTCGCCCGTGCGCATGTATATGTGCGCGGGCATGTGGACGAGATGACCGGAGGCGGGCGAGAGCGCCGTGAGGCGGTCGGCGCTCAGGAGCGCGCGCTCGGGCGCGTGCGAAGCCTCGACGGCGTGGATGTAGAGGTGGTGCGCGCCTATGTGCTCGGGGTCGCGACGGAGGACTGATTCGAGGGTGGCGATGACCTCCTCGGTGCCTTCGGCGGCCGAGCCGTCGGGCTTAAAGAGCCGCCACGCGTTCAGGATCATCGCCGCGTCGGCGTAGAGCGTCGCGGCCTCCGTGTCGTCCGGGTAGCGGCGCGCGAGCTCGCCCATCGCGTCCCTGTAGGCGACCCAGAGCTTCCTCTGGTCGGCACCCGCGTCGGCGGAGAATCGCTTCGAGAGGGCCTCGAGGTAGGCGCGCTCGTGCTCGGGGCCGCCGGCGGCGAGCGCTAATCCTTTTTGCACGGCTTCGTGCGCGGCCTTCAGGCGCTCGGGCGGGATCGAAGTCTGGTTGTAGTTCGGCCCGAGCGCGAGGGCCAGGCCCCAGTGCGCCATCGCCATGCGCGGGTCTAGCTCGGCGGCTCGCCGGAAGGCGCGCGCGGCCTCCGCGTGGTTGAAGCCGTAAACGAGTATCAGGCCCTGGTCGAAGAACTTCTGCGCCTCGGCGCTCGAAGTCCTGACCGGCAGGTGGAAGCTGCCCAAGTCCGGCATGAGCGCGGCGGGCGCTTCCGGGCTGCGCGCCGGCGCGTGGTGCTGCGCCGAGGCCGAGGCCGTGCATAGAAGCAGAGCGAGGGCGAGCAGGGGAACTCTCATCACAAACCCTCCTTTAAGAATTTAGACTTTCGCGTTGCGTCGTCCGCAGCGAGGCGCGGCCCGAGCTCACGCCAGCTCTTCGTGCTCGAACAGCGCGAAGTCCGTGACGAGGCTCATGACGGCGCCGCTGTCGTCGCGGCCGAGGTAAGAAGCGTAGAGGCCGTCGCCCATGCCGGTCGAGAACACGATCATGTTAAGGCCCGTCGCCGGGTCGAATTCGACGCTCGCCCAAGACCACGTGTCAACGTAAGTCTCGTCGAGCAGGTCGCCGACGCGGTCGAAGAACTCCTCGTCGGCTTCGATCGCGTCGAGGTAGCGCGCTGCGGCCTCCTCGTCCGCGAAGCAGCCCGTCGCGGAGTCCACCGCGTAGCCGAAGACTTCGCCCTCGCCAAGCTCCGACACGTCCTGCCCCGGCAGCAGCGCCATCTCCCACTTTGTCGCCGCCCCCTCGCCAACCTTCAGCATCGCGCCCGCGACCCTCTGGTCGCCGTCCTCGAAGTGCGCGACGCTCAGGACGACCGGGTATCTCCCCGGCGGCAGCGCCTCCGCGAAGGCTTCCGTCTCCGGCGAGGTGGCCGGGTCGAACGCCGCCACGCGCCCCGTAGTCAACACCAACTCGCCCGCCGCGTGAACCTTCAGCGTCACCCTCCCGAAGTCGGCCGACTCCACGACCCTTCCGTCCTCAAACAGCTTCGAGAAATCCGGGGGCGACATGGGGCGCTACTCGTTGACCTTCAGCACCGCGAGGAAGGCTTCCTGCGGAATTTCGACGCGGCCGACGCGCTTCATGCGGCGCTTGCCCTCCTTCTGCTTCTCCAGGAGCTTGCGCTTGCGCGTGATGTCGCCGCCGTAGCACTTGGCGAGGACGTTCTTGCCCAGGGCCTTCACGGTCTCGCGGGCGATGACCTTGTTGCCGATGGCGGCCTGTATCGGCACCTCGAAGAGCTGGCGGGGGATTAGCTGCCGCATCTTCTCCGCCAGCTGCCGGCCGCGCGCCTGCGATGCCTGCCGGTGGACGATAATGGAGAGCGCGTCAACGGGCTCGCCCGCGACCATGAGGTCTAACTTGACGAGGTCGCTCTCACGATACCCGGCGAGGTGGTAATCGAGCGACGCGTAGCCGCGCGAGACCGATTTAAGGCGGTCGTAGAAGTCGAGCACTATCTCGTTTAAGGGCAGGTCATAGACGAGCATCACGCGCTTCTCGGCGATGTACTCGAACTTCTTCTGCACGCCGCGCTTCTCTTCGAGCAAGGGGAGTATGCCGCCGAGGAATTCGTCGGTGGTGAGGATGGTCGCCTCGATTATCGGCTCCTCTATCTTCGAGATGCGCACCGCGTCGGGCATCTTAGCGGGCGAGTCAACCTCTATCGTCTCGCCGTCGGTGGTCGTCACGCGGTAGCGGACGCCCGGCGCCGTCGTTATTAAGTCCAGGTCGAACTCGCGCTCCAGCCTCTCCTGCACTATCTCCATGTGGAGCAGGCCGAGGAAGCCGCAGCGGAAGCCGAAGCCGAGCGCGGCCGAAGACTCCGGCTCGTAGAAGAAGGAGGCGTCGTTGAGGCGCAGCTTGTCTAAGGCGTCTCTCAGCTCCTCGTACTGGTTGGCCTCGACGGGGTAGAGCCCCGCGAAGACCATCGGCTTGATCTCCTGGAAGCCGGGGAAGGGCTCCTTCGTGGGGCGCGCGGCCTCTGTGATGGTGTCGCCTATCTGCACGTCCGCGACGGTCTTGATGGACGCCGTGAGGAAGCCGACCTCGCCGACCGAGAGAGAGTCAAGCGGCGTCGGGCGCGGGCGGTTCACGCCGACGGACTCGACCTGGTAGTCGCGCCCCGTGTTGAAGAAACGAATCTTCATGCCGGGCTTGATCGAGCCGTCAATGATGCGGAATAGGACGATGACGCCGCGGTAGGAGTCGTACCACGAGTCGAATATGAGCGCCTTCAGGGGCGCGTCCGCGGAGCCATTCGGCGCGGGGATGTCGCGCACGACCGCTTCGAGTATCTCGGGGACGCCCTCGCCCGTCTTGGCCGATGCGAGCACGGCGTTGTGTGTGTCGAGCCCGATGACGTGCTCAATCTGCTCCTTCACCTTGTCGGGCTCGGCGCCGGGCAGGTCAATCTTATTTATGACTGGGATTAGCTCAAGGTTCTCGCCGATGGCGAGGTAGGTGTTCGCGAGCGTCTGCGCCTCGACGCCCTGCGAGGCGTCAACTATTAGGAGCGCGCCCTCGCAGGCCGACAGGCTTCGCGAGACTTCGTAGGAGAAGTCAACGTGGCCGGGCGTGTCTATGAGGTTCAGGACGTACTGCCTGCCGTCGCGCGCCTGGTAGTCGAGCCGGACGGCGTGCGCCTTGATGGTTATGCCGCGCTCGCGCTCCAAGTCCATGTCGTCGAGGACTTGGGCCTCCATCTCGCGCTCCGACAGAGCCCCGGTCAACTCCAGCAGCCGGTCGGCTAGCGTGGACTTGCCGTGGTCAATGTGCGCGATGATCGAAAAATTTCTAATTAGCTCGGGCTTCATTTTTAAGCTATCAGCGGTCGGCTTTCAGCTTTTTGTCTCTAGCTGACTGCCGACCGCTTTATTGCTGAAAGCTTAAAATAACAAAACGGGCGGGAAACCGCACGCTGCCGCCGATTTCACTTGCCGAGGGCGGGCTGGTAGCTGCCCTCTGGGCGGGCGGCGGCGCGGGGTGTCGTCTGGGCGGGCTGCCCGGCGGCGCGCAGGGGGATTTCGATTGTGACGAGGGTGCCGCCGCGCGGGTCGTCGGCCATCTCGAAGTTGTAGTCGGCGCCGTAAAGCTGTTCGAGCCGCGCGCGCGTGTTCGCGAGGCCGACGCCCGTCTGCGAAGCCTTGCCGGCCCGCGCGCCCGCCGTCAGGCCCGGCCCGTCGTCCCTCACCTGAAGGCTTAAGACTGCGCCGCGCCGCTCGGCCTTTATCTCCACGCGGCCGGGCGCGGAGCGCGTGGCGATGCCGTGGCGTATCGCGTTCTCGACGATGGGCTGGAGGATGAGGTTGGGGACGCGGCAGTTAAGCGCGAGCGGGTCAACGTCTATGCTTGTGGTCAGCCTATCGCAGAAGCGTATGCGCTCGATGCCGAGGTAACATTCGAGGAACTCGAGTTCCTGCCTGAGCGGCACCTCCTGCGCGGCGGCCGTATCGAGCGTCAGGCGCAGGAAGTCACCGAGCCGCGCGATCATTCGGTCGGCCGCACCGGGGTCTTTGTGCACCAGGGCCGAGATGGAGTGCAGCGCGTTGAAGAGGAAGTGCGGGTGTAGCTGCATCTTCAGGGCCTGCAACTGCGCCTGCGACGCGCGCAGCTCGCCCTCTCGGTAGCGCTGGTGGTAGTCGAGGGCGTGGCTCACGAGGACGACGATGCAATAGACAAGGAGCTGCTTGTCGAAGTTAGCGAACACCAGCCGCGCGAGGTTCGACGGCGTGAGCGTGCTCAGGTTCCCCGAGAACCACAGGTCGAGCGTGACGTGGCACGCGGCCCACGCGGCCGCGATGGTTGTGCCGGCGGCGAAGTGGACGAGCAGCCGCCGCCGCCAGTTGTTGCGCTCGACGCGGAAGCGGCGCGCGAGCCACAGCACCAGCGGGGTGCCGGCCGCGAACACCCACGAGGCCAGAACCTGCCACGCTATCGCGCGCGTGAGAGGCACGGGCTTCTGCGTGCGTATGAAGTAGAAGTAAATCTGGCTCGAGAAGAAGAGCCCCACGAGCGTCCACAGGCCCCAGATGAAACCGAGCCGTGCCGCCCCGTGCCGCCAGTCCCCGCCGCCGCTTCTTACGGCGGCCCTTTCGTCGAGCTCGAACATAGCGGCCCAATAATCTCAACAACGCACGCCTAAGACAAGGCGCGCCACGGCCGCACGTAAAAAACAGGGCGGCGCCGTGGATTAACGTACTTCTTTTTGGAATTCTGCGCGATTACGGGGTGTCGGAGGGGCGATTTGGTGCGCTGCTCGCTCACATGCCGAGCACGCTGCTCAGGGCCTCCCAGACGCGGCGGGCCTCTTCGCCGTGTACGACCACTTCATTCGTGCCGGGGCGCCCCTGCGCGGGAGGGTTCGTGTCGAAGATGATGCTCAAGACCTCATGCCCCTCCGCGTCCTGGTAGGCCACGTACTGAATCCTGTCTATGTTGACCAGCAGCGTAGCCCCGTCCTCTCGCGTCGCGGTGATGAAAGGCATCGGGCTACTCCGTGGGCGCTCAGCGCGCGTCGCGGGCGAGGAGGGCGGCGCCGATGGGGACGGCGTCGGCGCCGAGGGAGGCGGCGAGTATCTGCGTGGACTCGAAGCAGGGCTGGAAGGAGCGGCGGCCCGCCTCGCGTATGATGGGGTTCAGGATAAGCTCGCCGGCGTCCATGACGCCGCCGCCGAGGACTACGCGCTCGATGTTGAGGAGGTTGATGACGGCGGCGACGGCCGTGCCGATGTAGCGGCCCGTGCGCTCAATCATCAGTAGCGCGAAGTCGTCGCCGCCCCTCGCCTCGTGCGCGATGTCGGCGGCGGTGAAGTTCTTCGTCAGGCCGAGGCGCGAGAGCGAAGAGGTCGAGTCGCGCAGCAGCCGCTCGTGCGTGCGTCGGACGATGTTCGGCGCCGACGCGACCGTTTCCAGACACCCGACGTTGCCGCACGCGCACTCGACGCCTTCGGGGTCAATCGTGATGTGGCCGAACTCGCCCGCGAAGCCGGAGGCGCCGCGCCACAGCCGCCCGTCGAGAATGATTGCGCCCCCTATCCCCGTCCCGATTGTGACGTAGAACATGTCGCGGCTGCCGCGCCCGGCGCCGACGGCGTGCTCGCCCACGGCGCCCGCGTTCGCGTCGTTGTCGAGCACGACGGGGAGGCCGGTCGCCTGCCTCAGCTCCTCGCGGAAGTCGCCGCGCACGACCGAGGGCAGGTCGGACGAGATGATGACGCGCCCCGTGCGCGGGTTGACGAGGCCGGGCAGGCCGACGCCCACGGCGGCCACGCCCGAGGGGGAAGCGTCGCGGAGCTGCGCGGCGGCGCGGGCGACCTGCTGCGAGACTTCGGATTCGGAGAGCGCGGCCTCGAAGCGCTCGAGGACGCGGCCCGAGGCCGAGACGAGCGCGGCGCGCAGGGCCGTCCCCGAAAGCTCTACGCCGACGTAATGCTCTTCGTTTGGCGGCGCGGCGGTCATCCGAGAAGCCCTTCCCTTGTCGAGTGATTTAAACGGTTAAGACGGCCGGCGAGAATTCGGCGCGATGGTAACAAGAGGTTCGGGGGGCTGTCAAACAACACCCTCTGCGTGTAGAATGCAGCGCGGGGCGTTCGTCATCCCGCGCCCGTCCCCGCGGTCGCCTATGCGAATCAGCACGATACTCCTGCCGACGGACTTCAGCGAGTGCGCGCGCCACGCCGTCCCGGCCGCGGCGCACCTCGCGCGGCTGCAGGGCGCGCGCGTCATCTGCCTGCACGTCGTCGAGCCCGTCGTGCCTTCGGTCGGGTGGACGCCGATAGCCGAGCCGCTCCCCGTCGCGGACATAAGCGAGCAGTTGGAGACTTCGGCGGCGAGCGAGCTGCCGAAGTTCGCCGGCTGCGAGGAGTTCGAGGGGCTCGACGTGGAAGACCTGATAGTGCACGGCGAGGCGTCGGCCGAGATAGTCAACGTCGCGCGCGCGCGCGGCGCCGACCTCATCGTCATCTCTTCGCACGGGCGCACGGGCCTGGGCCGCATAATCTTCGGCTCGACGGCAGAGTCGGTGGTCCGCCACGCGCCCTGCCCCGTGCTCGTCGTCAAGCCGCCGCACGGAAGTGATGAGTGACGGGCGAAGGGTGACGAGTTAAAGCAAACTGCCTTGACCCGTCGCCCGTCGCCCCTCACTCATCACTCATTTTATGGACTTACAGTACGTCAACAACATTCTGGCGTCGTTCGGGCTGCCGGCCATCTTCGTTCTGACGATGCTGGAGGGCGACATAACGCTTCTGCTCGCGGGGGTTCTGGCGCACGGGCAGGCGTTCGGCGACTACAGCTTCGCGCAGGTGCTCGCGACGGGGACGCTCGGCGGCGTGGTGAGCGACAACGTCGCCTACTTCCTCGGCCGCGGCGCCCGCTCGGGCGTCAAGAAGTACCGCTTCTACTGCATGGCGCGCCCGCGCATCGAGCGGCTGACGGACAAGTTCGGGCCGCTCTCCATCTTCGTCTCGAAGTACACATACGGCCTGCGCTGGGGCGCGTGCGCCTTCTACGGCGTGGCGAAGATGCCCTACGGGCGCTTCCTGCTGCTCTCCTTCGCGAGCTGCTTCGTGTGGGTGCTGAGCCTGGCGGGCGTCGGCTACGTCTTCCACAGCGCCATCTACAACCTCATCGGCGACTTCAAGCACGTCGGCGTCGTGCTGCTCGTTATCATCGCCCTGGGCATAGCCGGCTTCTACTTCGCCGAGCGCTACTGGCTCTCGAAGAAGGTCGAGGAGGCAGACCCGGAGCGCATACACAAGCTCGAGCAGGCCGCCGGGGACAAACTCAACGAGATCAAAGAGGAGATACAGGAGATATTCCCCCACCCGCTCTCGCGCCACAAGGAGCCGCCCAAGCGCAAGGGCAAGGCGGAGGGGGACTAGGAGAGGCGACGAGTGACGAGTGACGGGCGGCGAGCCGGCATAGCTCGTCACTCGTCACTCGTCACTCGTCACTCGTCACTTTCTTTATGATTATCGAATCCACAGCACCGACCCGCGTTGACCTCGCCGGGGGGACTATAGACATCTGGCCGCTGTACCTTTTCCACCCCGGCGCGAGCACCGTCAACTTCGGCATCACACTGAACGCGCGCGTCCGCATAGAGACGCGCGACGACGACCAGGTCATACTCGAATCCAGGGATCGCGCCGTCTCCTTCGAGACGAGCCTCTCGGAGATCGAGAGCCTCGCGCGCGAGGAGCGACTTGAGCTCATCTCCAAGCTTGTGCACTTCTTCAAACCGGAGACCGGCTTCAACTTGATCGCGGAGTCTGCCGCGCCCGCGGGCGCCGGCCTCGGCGGCTCCAGCTCGCTCGCAATAGCCTGCATCGGCGCGCTCAACCGCCTGTGCGGCGACCGCTACCCCGAGCGGAAATTCATCATCATCGCAGCCAACGTCGAGACGACCGTGATACGCGTCCCCGCGGGGTTCCAGGACTACTACGGCGCCTTCTACGGCGGCGCCAACTGCGTAGAGTTCAGCGCCGAGGGCATCAGGCGCGAGCCCGTCAACCTGGACGCGGCGGAGTTGGAGCGGCGCCTGGTCATAATCTACACGGGCGAGCCGAGGCTTTCGGGGACGAACAACTGGGAGATTTTCAAGAAGCACATAGACGGCGACCGCGAGCTGTTCGGCCTCTTCGAGGGGATACGCGACTCGGCCCGGCTGATGAGGGTCGCGCTCGCCGCGAACGACTGGCGGAGGGTGGGCGAGATAATGCGCGAGGCTTACCCGAACCGTAAGCGGCTCGCCCCGAACGTGACGACGCCGCACATGGACGCGCTGGTGGGGCGAGCGCTCGCTAACGGCGCCGTGGCCGCGAAGGTCTGCGGCGCGGGCGGCGGCGGCTGCATCGCTTTCCTCTGCGAGGAGGGCGCGAAGGAGTCTGTCGAGTCGGCGCTCGCCGCCGAGGGCGGCGCGGAGGTCTTGCGCTGGAGCTTCTCCCGCGACGGCCTCGTCGTCCGCGAGCTTTAGACGGCAGCCGGCCGCAAAAGGCTAGAGGGTTGACGACAGCTCGACTGTCGTCAACCCTCTTTCTTCATCCCGAAATCTCCGGCGCTTAGAGTTTGCCGGAGGCGCGCTTGGCCTCTTCGGCGATGCGCTTGAGGCGCGCTATCTTCTGCTCGGGCGTCTCGCCCGGCGGGGCCTTGAGCAACTCGGGCGGGATTTTGAAGCCGGCGCCGGAAGCCTTCTTGGGCTTGGCCTCGGCGGGCTTCGCCTCCGCCGTCGCGGGCCTCTCGTCCTTCGGCGCGCCGGGCGTCAGTTCCGTCGAGGCTTCGGGCGCGAGGTCTGAGACGGTCTCCGCGCCCGCGGCGGGCGAGGCGGTCGCGGCGGCCGGGCTCATCGGCGCGGCCGAAGCCCGGCCCGTCGCCGCCTGAGCCTCCGCGGCCGGGCGGTGTTTGTCGGCCGAGGGGGAAGAGTCTGCCGGGGACGCGGCGGCCGGGGCCTTCGCCGCGGGCGCGGGCTTGACTGCTTTAACAGGTTTCGGCTTGGGCTCGCCGCGCCACGCGGGCGTGGGGTAGTCGTATGCGGGGAGCGTGCCGCCCGCGGCCTGTAGAATAGCCGCGAGGTCGCGCTCGACGTAGCGCCGCTGCTTGCGCGGGTCGCGCACGTGGCCCATCGGCGGCCCCATGTAGAGCGCGCCGCAGGTCTGGCACTGGTAGAGCACGTCGTCGCCGCGCAGGTAAGCCGCCGAAGGGTGGCGCGTATCTTTCTGCTTGAGGTGGCCGATGCAGAGCTTGCCCTTCTCGTTCTTCTCGTTGCAGACGGT
>DASPKR010000546.1:0-12303 GCA_035627975.1 Pyrinomonadaceae bacterium
ACGAGCCGGACGCGGAAGCCGAGGCCGAGGCCGCTTCGCCGTTCGGCTGCGCCGCCTGCTCTTTGAGCTGCGCCATGCGGCAGTTGCCCTCGAAGACCGCGCCGTTCTCGATGACGAGCGCGGGGGTCTGGATGTTGCCCGTTACGCGAGCCACGCGCCCCAGCTCGATGCGCTTGGTGGCGACGATATCGCCGTTGACGGTGCCGTAAATCTGCGCGACGGCGACCGCGACGTTGGCGTCAACCTGCCCGTTCGTGGAGACGATGAGCGTGCCGTCGGCCGAGGAGACCCGCCCCGACAGCGTGCCGTCCACTCGCAGCATGCCCTTGAAGTTGGCCTCGCCCGTGAGCGTCGTGCCGTTGCCGACGAAGCCGGTCAGAGTCCCCTCCTTGATGTCGCGCGCGAGCGACTCGCTCTCCGTGACGGCTCGCGAGGTCGTCTGTGTGTGGACGGACTGCTGGTAGGCCTCAGTGGGCGTCTGCCCGCCGGCGGAGGGGGAAGAGCCGCCGTAGCCCGCGCCGCCGCCGTAGGGGGAGGAGGTCTGGGGGGTGTGGTCGGCCGTGTCGTCTGTCGTGGTCGTCTGATCCTTCGGATTTCTGCCCGGTCTAAACATTTCGCATTCTCCCTGAAAAGCTCAGATGGTTAGTGTGGCCCGGCCCCGCCGGGGCCGCTCGCGCGCCGCGCCCCTCGCCAGTCGGGCTTTTTGTGTGTGGGCGGCTGCACCGGCCGCGCGGCGCCCCGATTGAGAATGAAGACGAATTCGGGAGAGGTCGTTCTAACGAGACCGCCCGGATTGGGAAAGCTGCTAGCCCCTGAAAGCGGGCAGCATGATAAGACAAAAACCGCAAATAGTAAATCTTGAAATAGCGCGACGGCCTTGAGCCGCGGGCGCCCGCCAAATTAGAATGGCCGCCGCCGAAGTTTCACAAGCGAAAACATTCAGGAGGCTTTCCAGGATGGCGGGGCGCATGGTCGAGTTCCAGAGCAACGGCGGGAAGACGGCCGGCTACCTCTCAGTCCCCGAAGGGGGACGGGGGCCGGGCGTCATCGTCATACAGGAGTGGTGGGGGCTGGTCGCGCACATAAAAGAGGTGGCAGACCGCTTCGCCGCCGAGGGGTTCGTCGCGCTCGCGCCCGACCTCTACCACGGCCGCGAGACCAAGTCGCCCGACGAGGCAGGCAAGCTGATGATGGCCTTGAACATCGCGCAGGCCGAGAAGGATTTGCGCGGGGCTGTCGAGTACCTCGCGGGCCACGAGGCGGTCGAGGGCGAGCGGGTCGGCACCGTCGGCTTCTGCATGGGCGGCGTGCTTTCGCTATACGCCGCGTCGAAGAACGACGGGGTGGGCGCGTGCGTCGTCTTCTACGGGATACACCCGAAGGTCGAGCCCGATCTGGAGAACCTGCGTGCGCCGGTGCTGGGCCTCTACGCCGAGCGCGACCAGTTCGTACCGCCCGACGCGGCGCGCGCCCTCGAAGCGCGCCTCAAGGAGCTCGGCAAGCGTGCCGAGTTCCACATATACCCCGGCGCCGACCACGCCTTCTTCAACGACACGCGACCCGAGGTCTACGACGCGGAGGCGGCGGCCGACGCGTGGCGGCGCACGGTCGAATTCTTCCGCGCGAGCCTCTGAGGCGGGCACAAGGACAAAGGGGCCGGGGCCGGTTAAGACGCGAATCTTAACCGGCCCCGGCCCCTTTGCCTTCAAGCCTCCGGCTCCCGCTTACGGCAGGACCTCCACGTTGATGAAGAAGCGGAACGAGCCGTTCTGCTGTATGCCGAGCAGGAAGCGGACGTCCTTCGTGTTGTTCACGCCCGGCGTGACGCCGAGGGGCGTCGCCAGCGTGACGTCGTTATCCGACATGCTGGAGTTGAAGCCGCCGCCATTGGGCTGCGAGGGCGGCTGCTCGAGGGTCGTGCCGTTGACGAGGACGTTGCTCGTCCCCGAGCCGCAGGGCGCGCGGTCAACCGTCACGACCACGTCGGTCGAAGTCCTGGGCCGCAGGTCCGCGATCCCTGACGGCGCCGGGAAGGTCGTGATGTCCACGATGCGGAACCGGAGGCGCGTGACGTTCGCGCCCGTGTTGTTGACTATCGTGCGGCGCACGTCGAGCGTGCCGAAGGTCGAGTTGTTGGCCGGATCGGAGGTGAAGTCGCGGACGCGGTTCGGCGGCGAGGCCCCGGCGACGCACGGGTCAAGCAGCGAGACCGCAACCGACTCGTTGCGCCGTATCGGGGAGGAGAGGTTCTCGGGGCCCGGCGCGCCGAGGCGCTGGCCGCCGCCGGCCGACGTGCCGTTCGTGTCAACGAAGTAGAAGTCGGACGCGTTGTTGTTGGTGTCCTTCGGGAGGCCGCCCGTCGGGCACGGCCCGAAGGTCGTTATCGAGCCGCCCTTGCCGCAGGTGTCGCGAACCCACGCGTAGTCAATCGAGAATCCGACGAGCGTCGGCAGCCCCGTCCCCTCCTTGTAGAGCGTGTTGGCCTCGGCCGTGGTGCCGACGGCGTCCATGCGGTTGGCGAGCGCCACCTCGGCGGCGACGTTAGTGGCGAAGAGAGCGATGCCGACGTTCTCGGGTATGTTCAAGGTGTAGGTGGCGTCGCCTATGGCCGTGGTGCCGTTGCCGGCGGGGTAGGAGGCGAGCGAGTAGCCGATCGAGTTGATGCAGAGGAAGTGGCCGCGGTTAGGGATTACCGTCCCGTCCGGGATGCTGCAACGCAGCATGCCGTCGGAGGCGAAGACGCCGTAGCCCGTGCTCGGCGAGCTGGGCGAGTTGACCGTGTGATCCGCCCCGGAGTTGTTGTAAATCTCGATGAACTCGTCGTTGGCGCCGTTCGGGCCGCGGTAGCGGAACTCGCTGATGATTAGCTGCGCCGAGGCGCTCGGCAGTGCGGCCGCGCCCAGAAGGACGAGGACGGACAAAACGCCCGCCATCCTGATAAGAGATGATTTCGTGGTTCGCATGCTGCTCTCCTGTGGTGGTGGTTCCTTTTAAGCCGTGAAACGTTTGCGCGCTGTGACTCGAAAAGCGCGCCCGCAGCCCTCCCCGATCCCAGGCGGCCGCGCACGGGCCCTTACCGCGAGAAGCGAGGTTCTCCCGGTGAGGCTTATAATTTTCAATTTGCTGGGATAGAACTTACGGCTCAGAATCTTACCCGCGCGGGGGCGAACGTGTCAAAAAATTTTCTCGCGCGCCGGTTGCGTCAGCGGCCCCGATAACTTAAAACATTAGCGGAGTATCGGGCCGCGTGCCTTCGGGTTCCACCATGTTTGTCGAGAGCAAGATAAAGACAAAGCTGCTGCGCCAGATGGGCGAGGCTATCAAGGACTTCCACATGATCGAGGACGGCGACCGCGTCATGGTCTGCCTCTCCGGCGGCAAGGACAGCTACACGATGCTCGACCTGCTGCTCGACGTGCGGAGGCGCGCGCCCGTCCGCTTCGACCTGCTCGCCGTCAACCTCGACCAGAAGCAGCCCGGCTTCCCCGCGGACGTGCTGCCGAACTACCTGAAGGAGCGCGGCGTCCCCTTCCGCATCGTCGAGCGCGACACCTACTCGGTCGTAAAGCGGCTCGTCCCGGAGGGCAAGACCTACTGCTCCGTGTGCGCGCGCCTGCGCCGCGGCATCCTCTACCAGACGGCCGTCGAGGAGGGCTGCACCAAGATAGCGCTCGGCCACCACGCCGACGACATCATCTCGACTTTCCTGCTGAACCTCCTCTACGTCGGCACGCTCAAAGCGATGCCGCCCGTCTTGCGCTCCGACGACGGCCGCAACACGGTCATACGCCCGCTCGCATACTGCCGCGAGTCGGACGTGGCCGCCTACGCCGCCGAGAAGGGGTTCCCCATAATCCCCTGTGACCTGTGCGGCTCGCAGACGGGCCTGAAGCGCGCGCGCGTCAAGAGGCTCATCACCGAGCTCGAGCGCGAGATACCGAACGTCCGCGCCTCGATGCTGACGGCTTTGGGCAACGCCGCGCCCTCGCACCTGCTAGACCCCGCGCTCTTCGACTTCAAGAACCTGCGCGCCGCATCGGGCGACGTAGAGGCGGAGCTAGACGCCGCGCTCGGCCACACGGACGCGCCAGACTCGCCCGCGCTCGTCTCCATCGCGTCGAACTGAGAAGGCATGCCCGCCGCTAAGAAGAAGGCCGCGAAGAAGGCGGCTAAGAAGAAAGCAGCAGCGAAGAAGCCTGCCGCGCCGAAAAAGACGGCGGCGAGGAAGGCCGCGCCGGCTAAGAAGCGCGCCGCTAAGCCCGTCGGCAAGGCTTCCCCTCCCGCGAAGAAGAAGGCGAAGGCAGACGTGCTCGACTTCGGCGACTTCCCCGCCGGCTCCGTCACGCGCCACTCCACCGCGATCTGCCTCGCCTGCGTCTTCAACCTCTTCACCAAGCAGCTCGGCCTCGCGCCGCGCACGGCCTACGCCGAGGTGCGACGCTACGCGCCGACCGTCGAGGAGTTGACCGCGCGCGAGCCGCAGCGCCCTTTCTTCAAAACTTCCGAGTCCCGCGACGCGCGCTGCCCCTTCTGCGACGCCCCGCGCCGCTGGCACGCGCGCGTGGACGCCCACCGCATAGAGGGCGGCGCGCAGGCCGACTCCGCCCGCCGGGCCTTAGTCAGGCGGCTGCCCGCGCGCGACGAGCAGTTCCAGGTTCACGAAATCAAAAAGACCGCGCGCGCGCTTTTCTTCGAGTGGCTGGACAGGCTGGGGCAGGGGCTGGACTTCGAGGACGACCGGGCGTGGATGACGGCGGCCGCGCTCGCCTACCTCCAGCGGCGCGAGCCCAGGACGGACTGGGCCGCACAGTTCGCGGGCGTCCGCCAGGTTCGCCGCTCTAGCCGGCTCGAAGATGGCTTCGAGCGCGACGGCGACCGGCTCTACCTCTCGCCCGCGCTCTACAGCGACGTGCTGCTCGTGCAGTACCTCGTCAGCCGCTCGCACCGCCACGGCGGCCGCACCTTCGAGGGGCGGCTGACGCTCATAGAGCTGGTGCGGCGCCTCCGCCACCGCGGCCACCTCGACGCGCAGGGCATCACCGAGCGCGACCAGTTCGAGGTGCTCGAACAGCTCGTCGAGCACCTCACGGGCGGCGACCGCCCCGCCAAGCTCCACTTCATTGTTGACCGCCGCGACCTTTTAGAGAAAGCCAAAAAGGCAGGGGCCAGAGGCTAGCCGGGAGTGCGACTTCCCAGCTAGCCTCCGGCCCCCGGTCTCTTACCGTTCCATCTTGTTGAAGTGCAGGCGGAGCGGGGCGGGCAGGGAGATGTCGCTCAGCACGAAGACGGCGTACTCGGGGTGCTCGGTCTTCACTAGCTGATAGACGCCGGCCAGCCCGGCGGTGCTGACGGTGCCGTCGCGCTCCGAAAGATAACGTCGCGCCTGCTCAACCGTCGGCTTCTCGTCGCTCTTGTAGTCGCCCACGGCCTCGACGGCGTAGGACTTCAAAAGCTTCGGCCAGTAGGCGGCGAAGAGCGTCTGGCTGGCGAACACGTCGGCCCAGACGGGCTCGCCGTTGCGCGCGACTATCACGCCCACCACTCCGGGCTGCAAAACCTCCTTCTGAAGCGCCGCGATGTACTCTTCGAGCTGGCCCGCCACCTTCTTGCTCGCATAGACCTCCTGGTACGTGCCCGTGGTGTTGTCGGTGCCGAGCCTCGCGTTGTTGTCGCTGACTTCCTTCCAGACTTCCGTCTGCTCCTTCTTGTCCTGCGCCGCGCCCCGCAGCTTCGGGTGCGCGACGGCGCCGAGGCTGTAGAAGTTCTCCGCCTTCCTGGGCTGCGCGCTCGGCGCGATGACCGGGGCGCCCGCCGAGCCGGCCGAAGCCCTCTGGCTCCAGCGCCCGTGCTCGACGCAGAAAACGTCGATCGAGACGGGGACGCTCACCGGCGGGACTATCCTGTCCTCCTGCACGATGCGATCCTGCTTGCCGCCGACGATGACCTCGCCCGAGAGCAGGAGGAGCTTCTTGCCGGAGCGGTTGACGAGCGCGAGCTGGTTGACCGTCGCGCCGTCGCCCGCCGTCATGTTCACCTGCTGCGCGCGCCCGCGCACCTGCCTTCTGACCATCTGCCCCGCGCCGCGCTCAGTTATCTCCACGGTGCCGCGCTTGATGCCCTCGTCGAGCGTGACGTAGTCGCCCGCCGGAGCCGTGTTAGGCCCGCGCACGGGGAAGAGCGTCAGGTTCTTGTAGCTGACGGGCGGAAGCACGCTCCAGGCGTCGCCGCCCCTCTGCCTGTTTCCCTTCGCCCCGGCCCGCGTCGCCCACCCGCCTGAAGGCAACAGCGCCAAACAGACTGCCAACAGCGCGAACGTCATCAACACCCCCGCCGGAATCCCCGATACCCGAACGTGATTCATAACCGCCTCCTCGTCAACTTCGCTTCGAAATATTTGCGACGGCCCCGCCGCCTGTTGTCTGAGGAGTGAACGCGCCCGCCGCCGCCTTCTTGCGCGCGGCCGCGAAATTTCGGGGCGGGGGTAGCGGTCAGGAGGTTGGGGAGACGGTTTAAGTTTTGGCCTCGCGGGCGCGGCCGTCGTCGCGCGGGTCGGGGGCGGGTGGGGCGGCCTCGGCGAATTGGGCGGGCGGGCGGCGGCGGTATCGGTGCGTGACGGGGCGGCGCCGGCCGATGCCGATGGCGTTGCGCGAGATGATGAGCGTGGGCGGGAGCTGCCGGCGCTTGAACTCGTTGGCGGGCGACTCCACGCGGTTGAGTATGTCATAGACGAGCGCGCGGTCGTGGCCCTCAGAGACTATCTGCTCGGGCGAATACTTCTTCTCGAAGTAGAGCCGCAGCACGGGGTCTAAAACGTCGTAGGGCGGGAGCGATTGGTCGTCGAACTGGTCGGGCGCGAGTTCGGCCGAGGGCCGCTTGTTGATGATGGCCCAGGGTATGACCTCGCCGTCGCGGTTGAGGTGGCGCGCGAGCGCATAGACTTCCGTTTTGAGCACGTCGCCTATGACGGCGAGGCCGCCGTTCGTGTCGCCGTAGAGCGTGCAGTAGCCGAGCGCAAGCTCCGACTTGTTGCCCGTGGAGAGCAGCAGGCGCCCCTCGGCGTTCGAGACGCTCATGAGGATGTTGCCGCGCAGGCGCGACTGAAGATTCTCGGCCGCGAGGCTCTCGCCGCTGCGCGTGGGGTTCGCGAGCCCCAGCTCTTTAACCAGCACGCCATAGGCCCCGGAGATGGGGCGCTCGACGAGAGGCATCCCCGTGTTTCGGCCGAACGCGAGCGAGTCCTCTATGCTCCCGCGCGAGGAGAAGGGTGAGGGCATCATCACTCCCAACACGTTCTCGGGGCCGAGCGCCTCGCAGGCGAGGGCCGCCACCACCGCCGAGTCTATCCCGCCCGACATGCCGAGCACCGCGCGCGTGAAGCGGTTCTTGCGCGCGTAGTCGCGCACGCCCAGGACGAGGGCGCGGCGCACGGTCTCGATGTCGTCGCCGGGCAGGCACGCCTCGTCGCGCACGCCGCACTCTAGGTCAACGGTGCCGACGAACTCCTCGAAGGGAGGGGCCTGTAGGATGGTCTCGCCGCGGCAGTCGGTGACGAGGCTCGCGCCGTCGAAGATGATGCCGTCGTTGCCGCCGACGAGGTTCACATAGACGACGGGGAGCCCGTGCGCCTTCGAGCGGTGCTGAACCATCGAGCAGCGCTGCGCCATCTTCGCCTTGTTGAAGGGCGAGGCGTTGGGAGAGACGACGACGGTGGCGCCCATCTCAATCACCTCGTCCGTCGGGTCGTGCGCGTAGAGCCGCTCGCGCCAGAAGGTCTTGTCGTTCCAGAAGTCCTCGCAGACGACGACGCCGAGTTTCTCCCCACCGACTTCGAACAGCCGCCGCTCCCTCGCCGACTCGAAGTAGCGCGGGTCATCGAACACGTCGTACTCGGGCAGCAAGGTCTTGTCGGCGTAGCCGAGGAGACGGCCGTCGCGTATGACGGCCGCCGAGTTGAAGAGCTTGCGCCCGTGCTCGGCGCCGGTCGGCCGCACGGTGCCGACGACGGCCGTGATCCCTTCGGTCGCCGGGATTATTTTCTCCAACGGCTTAAGTGACGACTCGACGATGTCGCGGTCTAAGAACCAGTCGAGCGACATGTAGCCCTGGACGGCCACCTCTGGGAAGACTACGAGGTCGGACTTCTCCCTCCTCGCCTGCTCGATGGCGCGCAGGATTTTCTCCGTGTTGCCCTCGTAGTCGCCGTTCGTCGTGTCTATCTGCCCGATTGTGACGCGCATGCCCCGTAGCATAGCGAAAAAGGCACGCGATGAAAACACGGGGCCGCGGCGCGCGCCGGCTCACTACCGCACGAGCTTCAGGATCATCGGCTCGGCCTTGTGCGGGCCGAAAGCTTCAGTTCGGCCTCGCCCCCCCGAGGAATTTAATCTCGCCCGAGACTTCCTTGATGATGCCGTAGCCGTTCCGCTCCGAGTCGGCCAGCGCCAGCAGTATGTGGAAGTCCGAGGGCGTAAGCGGCAGCAACTTTTCCGGGTCGCGCACAGGCATAGGCCCTCCGCGCCCTCGCCAAACTATATCGAGCGGCGACACGCTATATCGGCGCCCGATACAGGTCAGGGATTTTTTCGGGGCTACCTGAAGTCCTTGATGAGGACGAGGTCGGTGGTGGCGTTGCCGCGCGAGGCGGCGAGCTGACGGCCTCCGGGCGACCAGGCGAAGCGGTATATGAAGTCAGACTTCCAGTCGGTCAGTTGCCGCGGGCGCCCGCCCGAGAGCGGCAGGCGCCAGACGTTGGCGACGCCGTCGGTCGTCACGACGTAGTCAATCGCCTGCCCGTCGGGCGACCAGTCGCGCAGGTCGAGCATCTCGGGCGGGGCGTCGAGCTCGCGCAGCGGCGCGCCGCCCTCCGACGGGAAGAGGTAGATTTTCACGGGCGCGTCGAGCACCGGCTCCTGGTAGGTCGAGAAGATGGTCTTGCCGTCGGGCGAGAGGCGCACGTAGCCGACCTTGTCGGAGAGAATTTTCTGCGGGTCGCCGCCCTCGACGGGCGCGCGCCAGATGGCCGGGCGCCCCGACTCGTCGCGCGAGACGTAGTAGAGCCAGCGCGAGTCGGGCGTGAACTGAAGGCCCATCGTCTGGTTGTTGTCAACGTTGCGTATGACCTCGCGGGCGTTGCTGCCGTCGGAGTTCATGCGCCAGACGCCCCAGCCCGCGCCGCGGTTCGAGCGGAAGAAGATGTAGCGGCCGTCGGGGGTGACGGAAGGCACTATGTCGAGGTTGGGGTCGAAGGTTAGCTGGCGCGCGCCTGTGCCGTCCGCGTTCATCACCCAAACGTCGGCGTTGCCGCTCGCGTCCGAGTCATAGACGACGCGGCCGTCGGGCAGCCACGACAGACCGGTCGAGCCGTTGAAGCCGACGGAGGTGGCCTGGCGGGCGCGCGAGCTGTCGCCGCCGGGCGCGATGAAGATGTTCGAGGTGTCGCGCCCCTGCTTCGCAAGGAGCGTGCGCGAGTCTGAGGTGAGGCTCACGCCGACGTAGTTGTTCAGGTCGTTCGTTATCTTCTGCGCTTCGCCCTCGGGGAAGGGCACGTACCAGAGCTGTATGGGCGTGCTCGACAGAGACGCCCGGTCCCTCGCCGCCGTGATCAGCCCCGTCGTGTCCGAGAGCCACGCGAGCGTAATCATCTGCCGCCAGCGCGCGGGCGAGACCGTGCGCACCGAGCGGTCTGCCACGTTCACGGCGTCCACGTTCATGTAGTAGCCCTGGTCGTCAACGCGGTTGACGGTGTAGGCGATGGTGCGGCCGTCGGGCGACCACGCGGGGCTGTCTATCCTCTCCGGCAGCTTGTAGCTCGCGAGCGTCTGTTCGTTGGCGCCGTCGGTGTCAACGACGACTAGAGTGTCGTCGCGCTCCTTCGGCATGTGGCGGCGGAAGGCGACGCGCTTGCCGTCGGGCGAGAGGGCCGGGCCGCTGTCAACGTCGAAGACTATCTTCTGCGGCTCGCCGCCGAGCAGAGGGACTCTCAGCATCTCGCGGAACGACTGCCCCTTGCGCCCCACGACGTAATAGACGAACGCGCCGTCGGGCGAGAAGGCGGGCTGCCCCATGAAGCCGATGGCGTTGTCGGGCGGCACTAGGTCGCGCTCGCTCGTGGCGCCGAGCTGCCGCAGCCTCAGACTCTGCCGGCCCGTCTCGAAGACGACGCGCGCGGCGTACTTCCCGTCCGGCGAGATGGCGGCCGAGACGGTCGCGCCGCTCGCAGGCACCTTCGAGAGCTTCATCGAGGCCAGAGGCGCGAACGGCGCGCCCGCGCCGTGCCTGCGCGCGGCGTAGCGGTAGATGGCGAAGGCGCCCCCGACGACCACGACGAGCGAGCCGAGCACGGCCAGCAGCTTGAGCTTCGTGCCGCGCCCGCCGAGCCCGGCCGTCGTGCGCGCGGCCGCGGCCTCGCCCGTCGGCGTGTTGAACAGCTCGCCCGAGCGGACGGTCGTGCGCTGGTGGCCGCCCGTCTGTGTCGCGCCCGCGCCCGAGAGCGAGGCGGTGCGCGCGATTTGCTCGCCGCTCTGCGCGGGAGCCTCCGGCGTCAGCGAGTGCTCGAGGCTCCCGCCCGCCTCGTAGCGGCGCTTGAGGCGCTGTAGCTTCGCGAGCATCTGCTTGGCGGTCTGGAAGCGAGCCTCGGGGTCTTTGGCGAGTGCGTCGGATATGACCTCCTGCAACGGCTCGGGCGCGTCGGCCAAGTATTGCGCGAGCGGCGCGGGCTCGTCGTCGAGTATGGAGACGACGGTGTGGCTCGCCGACTTGCCCTTGAACGGCAGGTGGCCCGTCAGCATCTCGAAGAGCACGACGCCCAAACTCCATATGTCTGTGCGCGCGTCCACCTCGCCGCCGCCCGCCTGCTCGGGCGACATGTAGGAGACGGTTCCCATCACGGCGCCGGCGTCGGTGACGACGAGGGCGCGCGTGGCGGCCTCCGGGTCAACTGAGGAGTCGGGGCGGCCCGACATCTTCGCCACGCCGAAGTCGAGCACCTTCACGTAGCCGTCGCGGCGGATCATTATGTTGTCGGGCTTTATGTCGCGGTGGACGATGCCTTCGGCGTGCGCGGCGACCAGCGCCGAGGCGACCTGCGCGGCTATGTCCAGGACTTCGCCGAGCCGGAGCGGCCTGCGCTTTACGTGCTCGCGCAAGGTCACGCCGTCAACTAGCTCTGTGGCGAAGAAGCGGCGGCCGTCCTCGGCCTGCCCGACGTCATAAACCGTCACGATGTTCGGGTGGTTTAGGCCCGAGGCGGCGAGAGCCTCCTGCTCGAAGCGCGCCAGCCGCTTCGGGTCGGCGGCTATCTCGGCGGGGAGGAACTTCAAAGCGGCCGGGCGGCGCAGCTCAGTGTCGAACGCGCGATAGACCTCCCCCATCCCTCCCGCGCCGAGGAGGTCTTGAATCTCGTAGCGGCCCACGCGTGCGCCCGGCTGAAAACTCATGGCGGCGACTCACACCCTCGTCTCAAGGCGCGCCCATTCTAAACGAACATGCCGCGCGAGGCGGAGCGAAAAACCGCGCGGGCTACTTCGGCATTCGCCCGTCTAACGTTTTGGAAATTCGTCCCGCGCGGTGGACTTAAGACGGCCGCCAAGTTACTACTCGCGCTCTTCGCCGTGGCCGCCGCCGCCGGGAGTCTCGACGCGCACGCGATCGCCCGCGCGAAGCTCCCACGAGCCCTTCGAGCCGACGGCCCGCGAGCGCCCGCCGCTGATTATCACTGTGCGGCCGGGCAGGCCCGCCCCGCCGCCCGCGAGCCCGTAGGGCCGAAGCTCGCGCCGATCCGAGAGCAGAGACATTCGCGCAGGCACTATCGTCTCTATCTCGCGCACGACTCCGTCGCCGCCCCTGCGCGCCCCGCGCCCGCCCGACCCTTTGCGCAGACGGTAGGCGCGCACGCGCAGAGGGTACGCGTACTCCAGAGCCTCGGCCGGCGTGTTCAGGCTGTTCGTCATGTGCGTGTGCACGCCCGAGACGCCGTCGGCCGAGGGCCGTGCGCCCATGCCGCCCGCGACCGTCTCGTAGTAAGCAAACTCACTTCCGGTGCGCGGGTCGAAGCCGCCCACGGTCAGGTTGTTCATAGTCCCCTGGCTAGCGGCCGGGACTCTCGCGGGCAGCGCCTCGGCTAGCGCCTTAAACAGCACGTCAACTATGCGTTGCGAAGTCTCGACGTTCCCTCCGGCCACGGGCGCCGGGTGCGCGGCGTTGACGACGGTGCCGCGCGGCGCTATCAACTCAATAGGCTCGACGAGCCCGGCGCTGGCCGGCACGTCGTCCGCTCGGACGAGGCAGCGGAAGACGTATGCGACG